>JABDQU010000161.1 GCA_013042105.1 Boseongicola sp. | reverse complement strand
CGCTTGCACGCACCTATGGCGCGGGTCTGACCAGTGGTCTGACGATTGAAGATATTCAGGCCTGGCCGCAAATTCTGGGCGATGTAAGCGCAGACGATATCATGGCCGCTGCCGAGAAGATTTTTGAACGTCGAAACGCAGTGACCGGATGGCTGATGCCCGAAGGCGCCGAGGAGTTGATGCAATGATCCGTGTTGTTCTCGCCACCGTGATGGCCCTTGCCATGGCTGCACCCCTGAAAGCCGCCGTTGAAATTCAGGAAGTCACCTCTCCCGGCGGGATTGAGGCTTGGCTTGTGCAGGAAAACTCCATTCCCTTCGTGTCGCTTGAAATCCGCTTTCTTGGCGGCGCGTCCCTTGATCCCGAAGGCAAGCGCGGCGTCGGCAAGCTTATGACCGGGCTGATCGAAGAGGGTGCGGGCGATCTGGACGCTGCCGCCTTTGCCGAAGCGCGCGACGGGCTGGCGGCCAGCTTTGGGTTCAGCATTCAGGACGACGCCCTTAGTGTGTCGGTCCGGATGCTGACCGAGAACCGCGACGAGGCTGTCGAACTGTTGCGCGAAGCTCTGGTCAATCCGCGTTTCGACGAAGATGCGATCGAACGTGTGCGCGCCCAGTTGCTCTCGGGCATTCGCAGCGATCTCACCGATCCGAACTGGATCGCCAACCGCACGTTTGACGATATGGTCTACGGCGACCACCCCTATGGCAGCAGCAGCGACGGTTCGCTTGAAAGCGTGGCAGCCCTGACCCGCGACGACATCGTTGCCGCCTTCCGCGCGATTGTCGCGCGCGAGCGTGTCTATGTGGGTGCCTCCGGCGACATATCGGCGGACGAGTTGGGCCTGCTTCTGGATCGTCTGCTTGGGGACCTGCCCGAAAAAGCCGGACCCCTTCCCGGACCTGCCGAAGTGACTGTCTCCGGCGGCGTGACCATCGTGCCGTTCGAGACGCCTCAGTCGGTCGCCTTCTTCGGTCAGCCCGGCATCCCGCGCGACGATCCGGACTTCTTCCCGGCCTTCGTCGTCAATGAGATTTTCGGGGGCGCCGGGCTTAACGCGCGCTTGTCCGAAGAGGTGCGCGTCAAGCGCGGCCTGACCTATGGCATTGGCTCGTATCTCGTGAATTTCAACGACGCGGACATGCTGCTTGGCCGGTTCGCCTCCGCCAATGATCGCGTTGCCGAGGCGATTGACGTGGTCAAAGAAGAATGGGCGCGGATCGCCGAAAACGGCGTCACCCAGCCCAAGCTCGACGGTGCGAAAACCTATCTCACCGGGGCCTATCCACTGCGGTTTGATGGCAACGGACCCATCGCGCGCATCCTTGTTGGTATGCAGACCATCGGCCTGACGCCAGACTATATCGCCACGCGGAACGAGCGGATCGAGGCCGTCACGCTTGACGACATCAAGCGCGTTGCGGCACGGCTTTATCAGCCCGAGAACCTGCGCTTCGTCGTGGTGGGGCAGCCCGTGGGCCTTGAAGAGATCAACTGACCGGGGCGTTCAGCAGGGCCCAAAAAAAAGGCCGTGCAAGCACGGCCATCCAGTCAGGGAGGAACTTAACGCTGCGCGATAAAAAGCTGCGCAGCTAAATGAAAAATCTGTGTTTAACCAACGACACCAATACTGTCTCTTTCAATATACACATTTCCCGATTTCTTGCGCCAAAATTCTTCAAGCAACAAAACCTTGTGGCAATTATACTGCATAAAAGCGGGTGCGAATGCGCAGGTGCAACCACGGATTGTGGCTAGTCCATTGAATTCAAAGGTCCATTATTGATCGCCTGATCAAAATTCAAAACGCACCCAAAATGCGGATTTGACCGCCGAATAGACGAAATTGCCTACTGTTGACCTGCATCAAGTACAGTTACGTCAACATCCATAAGCTCTGCGCCCGCGCCTTGCGACACACCCCGGATTGGCGCGGCATCAATCGAATCAAACCCTGACCCCAAGCGGATGTATCGTTCATCCGGACACACGCGGTTTGACGCATCAAACCCGACCCACCCCAGACCCTGAACGTAGATCTCGGCCCAGGCATGACTCGCTTCGGCGATGTCGCCCTCGGCGTGCAGATAGCCCGTCACATAACGCGCCGGAATATCCAGGCATATTGCCGCCGCCACCAGCGTATGCGCGTGATCCTGACAAACCCCATGCCCGGCGTCCAAAGCCTCGGCCGCCGTGGTCTGCGCATCCGTTTCGCCCGGCGTATAGGCAATCGCCTCGCCCACAGCCGCTGCCAGAGCATGCGCTTGCGCCAAAGGGTTTTCTGCGCCCATCACGGCTTCGGTTGCAAGGTCGCGAATAGCCGGACTTGGATGGGTAAACGGCCCGCGCCGCACATAGGCCAAAGGCGGCACTTTCTCGCGATGCCCCTTCAGGACACCCGACAAATCGGTCGTCTCAACCGTGCCGGATACCTCGATCACGACTTCCTCGACCGTGCCCAGAAACGTCGCGGTTTCAATAAGATCGCCCGCGCCATCCCGGAAATTCGCACCCCGGATCGCGCCGTCGATATCCACGTTCCAGTCAAGCACGGACTGCCCTTCGAACAATGACGGCCAAAGTCGCAAAGACTGCGCGACACCCCGCATGGGTGGGTCGAACTTATACGTTGTCCGGTGATTTACCTGCAATCGCATCAGCGTGCCTCCCCGATCAGATAGACCTCACTGATGACGGCCGACAGCCCCGCGATCTCGTTGATCGACCGCGACAGAAACTCGTGCAGCCCCTCGTCGAAAATATCATCCACAGTGATCTCGCTCAGCTTCGCCACAAGGCTGCGCGCCTGCGTCTGTGCCTCCGTTGTCGTCCCATAACCGCGCGCCAGCCGGTCGAGATGCCAGCACGCTTCCTCGGCGCAGGTGATCAAAGACCGAGGCGCTTTCCGATTGAGGATCAGGAAATCCGCAATCTTCATCGCGGTCACTTCCCCACCATACGCCCAGTTGAACGCCCGATGCGCCGACAAGGCGCGCAAAATCGTGCGCCACTGATAATTGTCCAGCCCCGTGCCGACAAAATCGACCTGCGGCAGCAACACGAAATACTTCACATCCAACAGCCGCGCCGTGCTGTCGGCACGTTCAAGATAGGTGCCGATGTTCAGGAAATCATACCCATCAATCCGAAGCTGCGTGTCCTCAATCGTGCCCCGGATCAACGCAGCCGTGCGCAAGGTCCAGTCGATCAGATCGTTCATCGACAGCTTCGAACGCTCGGTCCGCTTCAACTCGCGCATCTCCTGATGTGCGTTGTTCAGCGCATCCCACGTCTGGCTCGTCAGCGAGGTCCGCACGATTCGCGCATTTTCACGCGCGCTCTCAACGCAGGAGGCCACCGAAGATGGATTGTCGGAATCAAAGAACAGAAAGCTCTCGACGTTCCGCTCACGCACATCGTCACCGTATTTCTCTTCAAACCGACCAGCGGTGCCGCTCGCTTGCAGAACCGACTCCCATTCGTTGCGAAACCCACCTGAAGTGTTCGGAATAAGCGCATTTCGCGAGCCCACCTCAAACAAACGCGCAACGGTTTCGGCGCGCTCAACCAAGCGGCCAATCCAGAAAAGGTTCTCGGCGTGGCGTGCAAGTAGGGTCATTCTGCCATCACCCATGTATCTTTGACGCCGCCACCTTGACTGGAATTCACCACCAGGGATCCTTCCGTCAACGCCACACGCGTCAGACCGCCGGGCACCAGTTCGATGTTTTCCCCGACAAGGCAATAGGGCCTCAAATCCACATGCCGCGGCGCGATGCCTTCCTCGACAAAAGTCGGGCAGGTCGACAAAGCCAGCGTCGGCTGCGCAATGTAGTTGCTGGGATCGTTTTCGATCTTTGCCCGGAACGCCTCGATCTGTTCTTTGGTCGAGCGTGGCCCGACCAGCATCCCATAGCCGCCCGATCCATGCACCTCTTTCACCACCAGTTCGGCAAGGTTCTCGGTCACGTATTTCATGTCGTCGCCCTTGGAACACTGCCACGTCGGCACATTGTTCAGGATCGGCTCTTCGCCCAGATAAAACCGGATCATATCGGGCACGAAAGTGTAGATCGCCTTGTCATCCGCAACCCCGGCCCCCGGCGCACTGGCAATCGCCACCCCGCCCGAGCGATACACGTTCATCAATCCCGGCACACCCAGCATGGACTCGGGCCGGAAGCAAAGCGGGTCGATAAACGCATCATCAATCCGGCGGTAAATCACGTCGACCTTTTTGGGGCCTTCCGTCGTGCGCATATAACAAAAGTCACCTTTGACGAACAGATCCTGCCCCTCGACCAAGGCAACGCCCATCATATCGGCTAGAAAGCTGTGCTCGTAATACGCCGAGTTGAAATGCCCCGGCGTCAGGATCGCAATCGTCGGCTCTCCGTCGCATTTCTCGGGGGCCACACTCGCTAAAGTCCGCTTCAGTTGCGCCGGGTAATTCTCAACCGGGGCAATCCGGTTCTCGCGAAACAACTGCGGGAACATCCGCATCATGATCTCGCGATTCTCCAGCATGTAGGAAACACCGGACGGCGTGCGGCAGTTGTCCTCCAGCACGAAAAACTCATCCGGCCCCGTGCGCACAAGGTCAATCCCAACGATATGGCTATAGACCCCGCGCGGAGGCTTAATCCCCACCACGGACTTTTCATAAGCCTCGTTCTGATAAACCAGCCGCCCGGGAATTTTGCCCGCCTTCACAATCTCGCCGCGCCCGTAGACGTCCATCAGGAAGGCGTTCAGCGCCTTGGCGCGCTGCTTGACGCCCCGGTCCAGCTTGCGCCACTCGTTCGCTGCGAAAATACGCGGGAACATATCGAACGGGATCAGCCGATCCGGATCCCCCCCCTCGCCATAGACCGCGAAGGTGATGCCAATCCGGCGGAACAGCGCCTCGGCTTCGGACTGCTTGGTGTTTCGGAATTCGTCCGGCATGTCTGCGGCCCAGGAATCCAGACCCGCATAAGGCGGCCGCACCGCGCCATCCATGCCCATTTCGTTGAAATAGATTGGTTTTTCTACCATATTTCCCCTCATTCAGCCCGACTATGTGCAACGAAAGCGGAAAGTTAAAGGGTAAGTCGACGGCGAATGTGGCCAGCGCCGTTCGATTTCGGGCAAATGCCTGCTGTTCAGGCACTTTCAAAACGCTACCTTCCCTACCATGAACAATCTGCCCGTCCTTACCTTCACCAAATCCGGCGTCTACTGCCCGGCGGGCGATTTC
This sequence comes from Boseongicola sp., assembly GCA_013042105.1. Lineage (GTDB taxonomy): Bacteria > Pseudomonadota > Alphaproteobacteria > Rhodobacterales > Rhodobacteraceae > Boseongicola. Next base: position 6,864 of record JABDQU010000161.1, on the reverse strand, counting down.
TATATCGATCCGTGGCGACCCGTGGATCGCGCCCTCATCACCCATGGCCACGCCGACCACGCGCGCAGCGGCATGAACCGCTACCTCGCCACCGACACGGCAGCCCCCGTCATGCGCCATCGCCTCGGCAACATCTCACTGGACACCACGCCCTACGGCGATACCCACCAGATCGGCGACGCCCGCGTCAGCTTCCACCCCGCAGGGCACGTCCCCGGCTCGGCCCAAATCCGTATTGAGGTCGGCGGCGAAGTTTGGGTCGTCTCAGGCGATTACAAAGTCGTCTCAGACGGTGTCTCCGAACCCTTCGAGCCCGTCAGATGCCACACCTTCATCTCGGAATGCACCTTCGGCCTTCCCGTCTTCAAATGGGACGCACCCGACGCCGTTGCCGCTGACATCAACGCATGGTGGGCCAAAAATGCCGCCGAGGGGCGCTTCTCCATCTGCGGAGCCTATGCGCTTGGCAAAGCCCAACGCATCCTCGCCAGCCTCGATACCACCATCGGCCCCATCCTGACCCACGGCGCGATTGAAAACACAAACGAGGTCCTGCGCGCCCAGGGCATCGACCTCCCCGACACGATCCGCGCGACAGCCGACTTAAACCCAAAAGACCACCCCGGCGCCTTCGTCCTCACCGTCCCCTCCGCCATGAACAGCACGTGGGCGAACAAGTTCCGCCCGTCCTCAACCGCCTTTGCCAGCGGATGGATGGCCCTGCGCGGTGTGCGCCGCAGACGCTCTGCGGACCGCGGCTTCGTCATGTCCGACCACGCCGACTGGGACGGTTTGAACACGGCAATCAAAGCCACCGGAGCCGAGCGCGTCTTCGTCACGCATGGCTACACCTCGGTCTTCCGCCGTTGGTTGGAATCCCAAGGCTATGACGCAGGCATCGTCGAAACGGAATACGGCGACGAAGACGACACATAACCTCCCCGCATAGGTTTTCCTTGCCCGCCACTTTCTGTATGCTCCGCCAAAATCAAAACAATGAGACATGGCATGAGCATCCCGAAACCAGTGGTCCTTTGCATACTCGACGGCTGGGGCATCAACCCCGACACCTCCGCCAACGCGCCCGCGTTGGCCGACACGCCGACGTTTGACCACATCATGGCGACCTGCCCGAACGCCCAGCTCATCACCCACGGCCCCGACGTCGGCCTGCCCAGCGGACAAATGGGCAATTCCGAGGTCGGCCACACAAACATCGGCGCTGGCCGCGTCGTTGCGATGGATCTGGGTCAGATCGACCTCGCCATCGAAGACGGCAGCTTCTTTGAAAAACCCGAAATCGCCGACTTTGCCGAGGCCCTTCTGAAGACCGGAGGCACTGCACACCTCATGGGCGTCGTGTCAGACGGCGGCGTCCACGGTCACCTGACCCACGTCATCGCATCGGCCAAAGCGCTTTCGGACCGGGGTGTCCCCGTCGCCATCCACGCCGTCACCGATGGCCGCGACGTCCCCCCGAAATCCGCGATTGGCTACATGGAAACCCTTGGTCAGAACCTCCCCCCCAATGCCTTCATCGCCACGGTCAATGGCCGCTACTACGCCATGGACCGCGACAATCGTTGGGAGCGCGTCGCACAGGCCTACGCCGCCATGATCAAAGGGCAGGGGGTCGAAGCCAACGACCCGATCGCCGCGATCGAGGCCTCCTACGCCGACGACAAAGTAGACGAATTCATCCTTCCCACCGTCATCGCCGGTTACGACGGCGTGCGCGACGGTGACGGCTTCTGGTGTCTGAACTTCCGCGCCGACCGTGCGCGCGAAATCCTCAGCGCCATCGGCGATCCTGACTTTGACGGCTTTGAGACCGGCCCCCGCCCGGACCTTGCAGTCCGCCTCGGCATGGTCGACTACTCCGAAGCCCACAACGCCTACATGACCACGGTCTTTCCGAAACAAAAACTGGTCAACACACTCGGCGAATGGGCCGCCAAACACGACCTCAAGCAATTCCGCCTCGCCGAAACCGAGAAATACCCGCACGTCACCTTCTTCCTGAACGGCGGACGCGAAACCCCCGAAGACGGCGAAGACCGCTTCATGCCCAAATCGCCCAACGTCGCGACCTATGATATGCAGCCTGAAATGTCCGCCGGCGAAGTCACTGACCATTTCGTTAAAGCCATCGAAGACGGCTATGACCTCATTATCGTGAACTACGCGAACCCCGACATGGTCGGCCACACCGGCGACCTGAAAGCCGCTATGGCCGCCTGCGAAGCCGTGGACCAAGGCCTTGCGCGCGTTGTCGCAGCGCTTGAAAAAGCAGGTGGCGCGATGATCGTGACCGCAGACCACGGCAATTGCGAAACTATGGTCGACCCCGAAACCGGTGGCCCGCACACCGCGCATACGACAAACCCCGTGCCCGTCGCCGTTGTCGGCGCCCCCGAAGGCGCGACGCTGCACAATGGGCGCCTCGCCGACCTCGCGCCAACGCTCCTCGACCTTCTCGGCCTCGACCTGCCGCCCGAAATGACCGGCGAAAGCCTCATCGACAGATGAAGCACCTCGCGCTCTGCCTCGCGCTTCTGCTCGCGCCCGCCGCGGCGGCTCAACAATCGCCCGCCGATATCGCGCGCGAGGCGTCCGACTTCCTCAACCAAGCCGCCCTCGCATTGTCCGAGGCCGAAGGCTCGCGCGACCGGATCGCGGCTCTCACCGCCACCGTGCAAGCCTATGAACGCGGCCTCACCGCCATGCGCGAAGGCCTGCGCCGCGCCGCCCTGGAAGAACGCGCGATCCGCGCCGACCTCGCCACCCGCGACGCTGAACTGATGCAACTGCTCGCCGCGCTCCAAAGCATCGAGCGCAGCGGCGGTGCCGCCCAAATCCTCCACCCCGATGGCCCGCTTCCCGCCATCCGCACGGGTATGCTCGCCAGCGAACTCGTCCCGGCCCTCAACGCCCGCGCGCAAATCGTCGCGCGCGATCTTTCAGGCGTGCAGGACATCATCGCGCTGCAAACCGCCGGACAACAACAACTCGAAGACGGCCTCGCCGGTATCCGCGCCGCCCGCCTCGCGCTCTCCGAAGCGGTCTCGAACCGCACCGATCTGCCGGACACCGCCGCCACCGACGACGCGACAATGCAGGCGCTGATCAATTCCTCTGAAACGCTCGCCGCCTTCGCCGACAACTTCGCCACCGACCCCGCCGGAGCCGCACCGGCCACCCCGAACTGGCCCCTCCCCGTGGCGGGCCGCATCCTGCGCAACTTCAACGAAGCCGACGCCGCAGGCGTGCGCCGCCCCGGCTGGGTTCTGGCCACCCAAAGCGGTGCCATCGTCACCACGCCCGCCGCCGCAACCGTGCGCTTTGCCGGTGAATTGCCGAACTTTGGGACGGTCGTCATCCTTGAACCCCGTGCCGGAGAACTCCTCATTCTCGCCGGTGCCGATGACCTCTTCGTCACGCGCGGCCAAATCCTGTCTCAGGGCGAACCAATTGGCTTTATGGGCGGCGATTTTGCACGTGAACAAGAGAAATTGATCGAAACGGAACAAGGCGGTGGTCAACTTGGGCGCGAAACGCTTTATATTGAATTAAGACAAGGCCGCGAAGCCATAGACCCCGGGTCTCGCTTTTCGGGTCAGACAGATTAAGGAACTGTAATGAAACGATTCTTATTAGCGACCGTCACTGGCATCATGCTTGGCGCGGTCGTGACAACGCAAGTTGCCGGACCGCTTTTGGCACAGGAAGCCGACCGCAAAGCCAGCGTTTACGAGCAACTGGACCTGTTTGGCGACATTTTCGAGCGAATTCGCGCGCAATATGTCGAAGAAGTCGACGAAGCCGAACTGATCGAAGCGGCCATCAACGGCATGCTCACGTCGCTCGACCCGCACTCGTCGTTCCTGTCGCCCGATGACGCCGCCGACATGCGCGTGCAGACCCGTGGCGAATTCGGCGGCCTTGGCATCGAAGTCACACAGGAAGAAGGCTTTGTGAAAGTCGTCTCGCCCATCGACGACACACCCGCCGATCAGGCCGGGATCGAAGCCGGTGACTTCATCACCCACGTCGATGGCGAAAGCGTCCTCGGCCTTGGCCTCGATCAGGCCGTCGAAATGATGCGCGGCCCCGTCGGCAGCGAGATCATCATCACCGTCGTGCGCGAAGGCGCGCCCGAACCGTTCGACATCTCGATCATCCGCGATGTGATCACTCTGACCGCCGTGCGCTCGCGCATCTTCGGCGAAACCATCGTGCTGCGCCTGTCGACCTTCAGCGACCAGACCTTCCCGTCCATGCGCGAACAACTCACCGAGCGCGTCGAAGAACTTGGTGGCTTTGACAACGTCAACGGCTTCATCATCGACCTGCGCAACAATCCCGGTGGTCTCCTTAATCAGGCCGTGCGCGTCTCGGACGCTTTCCTCGACGCAGGCGAGATCGTTTCAACCCGTGGCCGCGACCCGCAAGACGGTGACCGCTTCAACGCACAGGAGGGCGACCTCGCCCTTGGCAAGCCGATGGTCGTCCTGATCAACGGCGGTTCCGCCTCGGCCTCCGAGATCGTCGCCGGTGCCCTTCAGGACCACCGCCGCGCGATCGTTGTCGGCACCAAAAGCTTCGGCAAAGGCTCAGTCCAGACGGTGATGCCGCTTCGGGGCGAGGGCGCGATGCGTCTGACCACCGCGCGCTACTACACACCGTCGGGTCGCTCGATCCAGGCGCTGGGCGTGTCGCCGGACATCATCGTCGCCCAGCCTCCGCTACGCGAGGAAGAGGAAGATGATACACCACAGCGCGGCGCGCGTTCAGAAGCCGAACTGCGCGGCAGTCTCGGCAACGACAGCCTCACCGAAGAAGAGCGTCGCCTGATCGAAGCCGACCGCGAAAAGGCCGAAGCCTCTGCCGACCTGCGCGAGCAGGACTACCAGCTGGCCTATGCCATTGATATCCTTAAGGGTATCTCGGTTCTCGGCCCTGAATACGCCGCAGCCTTGGCAGCGCAAAACGCCAACTGATCGTCTGTCGGCACCTAGACAAAACCGGCGCGGTCATCCGCGCCGGTTTTTTTGTCGTTGCCCACAAATCCATCATTCCTGTATGTGACCTGTTCACATTTCCGCAATGTCGCGCGCTGACATTCCCCGCTAGGGTCGTCCCGAGAGGATCAACACCATGTCCGCAATCGTCGAAGTCCAGAACGTCTCCAAGGTTTATCAGGGTGGATTTGAGGCTCTGAAAAACACCAGCCTCGACATCGAGGAAGGCGAAATCCTCGCCCTCCTCGGTCCCAACGGTGCGGGCAAAACCACCCTGATCTCCACGATCTGCGGGCTTTCTTCGCCCACCTCAGGCCAGATTCGCGTCGGCGGACACGATGTCGTGCGCGACTATCGCGACGCCCGCAAACTCGTCGGCCTCGTGCCGCAAGAGATCAACCTCGAACCATTTGAATTCGTGATGAACACGGTCCGCTTCTCGCGCGGCCTCTTTGGCAAATCCCGCAACGACGCCTTCCTCGAAAGCACCCTGCGTGACCTCTCGCTCTGGGATAAAAAAGACAACCGCATCGCCGAGCTTTCCGGCGGTATGAAACGCCGCGTTCTCATCGCCAAGGCCCTTGCCCATGAACCCCGCGTGCTGTTCCTCGACGAACCGACTGCAGGCGTCGATGTTGAACTTCGAAAAGACATGTGGGCGCTCGTCGACCGCCTGCGGCAGGACGGCGTGACGATCATCCTGACGACCCACTACATCGAAGAGGCCGAAGCCATCGCCGACCGTGTCGGTGTCATCAACAAAGGCGAGATTCTCCTCGTTGAGGACAAAAAAGACCTGATTCAGCGCATGGGCCGCAAGGAAATGCGCATCGACCTCACCGAGACCGTCACCGAACTCCCCGAAAGTCTTGCCAAATACGACCTCACGCGCATCAACGACGGTGCGGCCCTCGTTTATGCCTACGACACACAGGGCGAACGCACCGGCATCACATCGCTTCTGAAAGACCTTCAGGACGCAGGCCTTGGCCTCAAGGATCTGCAGACCAACCAAAGCTCTCTCGAAGATATCTTCGTCACCCTCGTGCAGGAAGCCACCCAATGACCAATATGAACTGGAACGGCATCCACGCCATCTTCCGCTTTGAAATGGCCCGCTTCTTCCGCTCGATCATTCAGTCGATCGTCTCGCCGGTCCTGTCCACCTCGCTCTACTTCGTCGTCTTCGGCGCCGCCATCGGCAGCCGCATCGACGAGGTCGAAGGCGTCAGCTACGGCGCCTTCATCGTGCCGGGTCTCATTATGCTGTCGGTCCTGACGCAGTCCCTGCAAAACGCCGGCTTCGGCATCTACTTCCCGAAATTCATCGGCACCATCTACGAGATCCTCACAGCGCCCATCTCGTCACTGGAAATCGTCATCGGCTACGTCGGAGCCGCCGCCACAAAAGCCATGCTCATCGGCAGCATCATCCTTGTGACCTCGTTCTTCTTTGTCGACATCACCATCCAGCACCCGTTCTGGATGCTCGCCTTTCTGGTGCTCACCTGCGTGTCCTTCTCGCTCCTGGGCTTCATCATCGGCATCTGGGCCAAAAGCTTCGAACAACTAAACCTCGTCCCGCTTCTCGTCGTGACACCGCTCGTCTTCCTCGGAGGCTCCTTCTACTCGATCACCATGCTGCCCCCGATCTGGCAAACGATCTCGCTGTTCAACCCGGTGCTCTACCTCATCTCGGGGTTCCGCTGGTCTTTCTTTGGCACATCGGATGTGCCCATCGTCGCCAGCCTGATCGCCATCACCGCCTTCACCGGGCTTTGCCTCGCCATCGTCTGGTGGATCTTCCGCACGGGCTACCGCCTCAAAGCCTGAAAAACCTACC
>JABDQU010000158.1 GCA_013042105.1 Boseongicola sp. | reverse complement strand
ACGACCGCGCCCATATCACCCAAGCGCCTCGGCTATTCGGTGTGCCAACTGCCGGGCGACATCGTCCTTCGACGACCGCGGCCAGCTTTCAGCGCCTTCTTTGTTGATCAAGGTGACGGCGTTCTCGCTTCCGCCCATGATGCCGGTTTCAGGAGAAACGTCGTTTGCTACAATCCAATCGCAGCTCTTGCGGACGCGTTTCTTCGTAGCGTTCTCAACCACGTTTTCGGTTTCTGCGGCAAACCCAACGACAAGCGCGGGTCGTCCGTCTTTCATCTGTGAAATCGTCGCCAAAATATCCGGGTTTTCGATCAACGACAGCGCGGGAGGGGCTTCGCCTTTGGCCTTTTTGATTTTCTCTGCCGCGGCTTCACTCATTCGCCAGTCTGCGACCGCCGCTGCGAACACAGCCGCGTCCGCAGGCAAGGCCGAAGTCACGGCGTCAAGCATATCACGCGCGGTCTCGACCTTCACGACGGTCACGCCCAGAGGTGGCGGCGCGCTTGCCGGGCCTGTCACAAAAGTGACCTGAGCGCCCAATCCGGCCAATGCGGTCGCAATCGCGCTACCTTGTTGGCCGGACGATCTGTTGGCGAGGTATCGCACGGGATCAATCGGTTCGTGTGTCGGACCAGACGTCACAATCACATGCCGTCCGGCAAGAGGTCCATCCGCCAGCAATGCCTTGATTTCCGAATAGATCTCGGATGGTTCTGCCATGCGCCCAGGACCAAATTCACCGCAAGCCATGTCGCCCTCATTCGGGCCAACCCGGTGAATCCCGTCTGCTTGCAGGGTGGCAATATTGCGCTGGTTGGAGGGGTGCAGCCACATACGCACATTCATCGCCGGAGCGACAAGCACTGGCGTATCCGTCGCCAACAAAAGCGTAGACGCCAGATCGTCCGCTTGTCCTGTCGCCATTTTCGCCATCAAATCTGCCGTCGCAGGCGCTACAACAACCAGATCGGCGGACCGGCTGAGTTCGATATGCCCCATTTCGGCTTCATCCGTGAGGTCGAAAAGATGCGTATAGACCTTTGCTCCGGCCAGTGCGGACGCTGAAAGAGGCGTCACAAATTGCTCGGCGGCGCGCGTTAAGACGGGGGTGACTTCGCCACCCTCTCGTTTGATCTGACGGATTAATTCCAGAGCCTTATAGGCCGCTATTCCACCGCCGATGATCAGTAGGATCCGTTTGCCTTGCAACATCTGCGCTCTCCGCGTTCTGCCGACCAAGTGATACGGGCGCGCGACGCGAGGGGCAAGTCATGGCGCATCACACAAAAAAGGGCCGGCTAAAGCCGACCCTTCTCCGAAGGAAAATCAAGTGTTAAGCAAAGAACTCAAATACTTCTTTCGACTGCGCCTCGAGGTTTTTGCGCATCTTGCCAAATGCAGCAGCCTCGAGCTGGCGAACACGCTCTTTCGACAGACCAAGCTCATCGCCAAGGCTTTCGAGGGTGCGCGGCGTATCGCGAAGCTTGCGTTCGCGAACAATGAAGCGTTCGCGCTCGTTCAAAGCGGACATAGCCTCGACCAACCAAGTGCGCAGAGTGTCTATGTCTTTTTGATGCTCGACACGCGCGGACTGCTGCGCGTCTTCGTCCTCAAGCGTTTCGATCCACTCGCGGCCCTCATCATCGGAAGATTGGGTCGCATTCAGGGAAAAATCAGAGCCCGCCAAACGCCCTTCCATCATCTCAACATCATGAAGCGGCACACCCACCTCTGTCGAAATCATCTTACGCATCTCATGCCGATCAAGAGGCTCACCGCGTGCCGCGGCCTCACGTTCGAGGCGGGCCTGCACACGACGCATATTGAAAAAGAGCGATTTCTGCGAACTTGTTGAGCCCGTCCGCACCATCGACCAATTCCGCATCACGTGGTCTTGGATCGACGCCTTGATCCACCAAACCGCATAAGTTGAAAAGCGCACGCCCCTGTCTGGGTCAAACTTTTCCGCAGCCTTCATCAGACCCAGATTGGCTTCCTGAATGAGATCATTCATCGGAGCGCCGTAGCGGCGGAACTTGGACGCCATGGAAATCGCGAGACGCATGTAGGCGGTGATCAGTCGATGAAGCGCCTCCTCGTCGCGCTCATCGCGCCATGCGTAAGCGAGCTTTAACTCGGTTTCCGCATCAAGAAGCTCGGCCTTCATTGCCTTGCGTGAGAATGATTGATCGTTGAACCCGTCCAGCGCCATTCTAGTTCTCCCAGTTGCCCAGCCACATCATGATGGCTTGATCTCTTTGTCTATATCTACGGCCCCCCTTTCCGGTCGGATCACTCTTGGACTGAAAATCTTCGCAAACTCTCAAACTTCAGCAGCGAAAACATTGTGAGATTTTAATGCTCAATTAACCAAAATCCGCCCATATGGGCGCTGGTCCTATTGATGATTGCCCGCTCCTATACGGTTGCCTTTGAAGGCATCGAAGCCCGCACAGTCGAGGTGCAATGCGCGCTTGCGCCGGGGGTTCCGTCATTCTCGATTGTTGGCCTTCCCAGCAAAGCGGTGAGCGAAGCGCGAGAACGTGTGCGCGCAGCTTTGACAAGCCTCTCAATCGCGCTTCCTCCCAAACGTATCACAGTCAACCTTTCGCCAGCCGACATGCCAAAAGAAGGATCATATTTCGATCTGCCAATTGCGTTGGCCCTACTGGCAGCCATTGGCATCATCCCAAATGATCAGGTTGAAGGCCTTGTCGCATTGGGTGAGCTCTCGCTGGATGGCGGACTGGTTCAGGTCGCAGGTGCCTTGCCTGCGGCATTGGCGGCGGCCGAGGCTGGGCGTGCTCTTATGTGCCCAAAAGCATCTGGTCCTGAAGCCGCATGGGTCGGCGATGCGGCGGTCTTTGCCCCCGCAACACTCAGCGAGGCAATTGGACATCTGACTGGTGATCGCCCGCTTCCGGTAGCTGAGCCAGGCGAGATCACAAGTGGCCCGGCCCCTTTTGACCTGCGGGACGTGCGCGGACAAGAACGTGCAAAACGCGCGTTGGAAATTGCCGCCGCAGGCCGTCACCATCTTTTGCTGGTCGGGACGCCTGGGTCTGGAAAATCCATGCTCGCGGCGCGCCTTCCCGGTATTTTGCCCGAACTCAGCCCGTCAGAAGCGCTTGAAACCTCTATGGTTCATTCGCGGGCGGGTATGATTGATGCCGGAGGTATTTCCCGGCAGCGCCCCTACCGGTCGCCCCATCATACAGCCTCGATGGCAGCAATCGTCGGGGGCGGAAAAGGGGCACTGCCCGGCGAGATCAGCCTTGCCCACAATGGTGTTCTTTTCATGGACGAATTGCCGGAGTTTCCCGGCAGCGTCCTCGAAACACTGCGCCAGCCAATTGAAACAGGTGATGTAACCGTTGCCCGCGCCAATGCGCATGTGAAGTATCCCTGTCAATTCCTGCTGATTGCGGCGGCCAATCCTTGCAAGTGCGGGTATCTTCCCGATCCCGCGCGCGCTTGCGCCCGCGTTCCGGCTTGCGGTGAAGACTACCTCGGCCGCATATCGGGGCCTTTGATGGATCGCTTTGATCTGCGCGTCGAAGTCCCTCCCGTTTCATTCACCGATCTTGGCCGCGAGGTGCCAACAGGAGAGGCATCAAAAGACGTGGCCGCGCGTGTCGCGGCGGCGCGAATGCGGCAGACCGCACGCTATGCGGATACCCCTTTACGCGTGAATGCGGACCTAAGTGGCGAATGGCTTGATGAGGTTGCCAAACCGGATGAGGCCGGACGTGAGTTCCTGCAAAAGGCTGCGGAAAAATTGGGGCTTTCGGCCCGTGGGTATCACCGCGTGCTTCGGGTTGCCCGCACGATTGCCGATCTTGCGGACGAAGAACAAGTCTCGCGCCAGCACGTTGCCGAAGCGGTCGCATTCCGCCTCGCCGGACAGCCGTTATGAGTCTATAGCGTCAGGTTCTGCGCGCTTCGATCGCATCCCATATCGCGCCCGCAACGTTGACGCCGTCAAATCGCTCAAGCTCTTGGATTCCGGTTGGCGAAGTCACGTTGATCTCGGTTAGATAGTCTCCAATGACGTCAATACCGACGAAAATCTGGCCCTTTTCGCGCAAAAGAGGGCCAATGGTCGCGCAAATCTCGCGATCACGCGCGGAAAGTTCGACCTTCTCGGCGCGACCACCAACATGCAGATTTGATCGGGTTTCACCCGCCGCAGGCACACGGTTAATCGCACCGATGGGCTCGCCGTCGACAAGAATGACGCGTTTGTCGCCATTCGAGACATCCGGAACGAATTTCTGGGCAATGAGCGGCTCGTTGTTCATGCTGGTAAAGAGCTCATGCAAACTGACAAGATTGCGATCATAAGGTTCAAGCCGAAAAACGCCCGCGCCGCCGTTTCCATAAAGAGGCTTCAGGATCATATCACCGTGGCGCTCGCGGAACTCTCGAATAGTGCGCAGGTCACGGGCAATCATTGTTGGGGGGGTCAGATCGGAGAAGTTCAATACCAACAGCTTTTCCGGATAATTGCGCACCCAAAACGGATCATTCACCACCTGTGTAGACGCTGGCAAACGCTCTAGAATATGGGTTGATGTGATATAACCCATGTCAAAAGGCGGATCCTGACGGAGCCAAACAACGTCAAAGTCCGCCAAATCCACGGTTTGTTCAGGTCCGAGGTCCGCATGATTGCCAACCTCCCGCCGGACTGTCAGCGCATTACCTCGGGCGGTGACCCGCCCTTCGTCCAGCGCAAGCGCATCGGGTGTGTAATAAAAGAGTTCGGCACCGCGCGCCTGAGCCTCTTCGGCCAGTCGGAAGGTGGAATCTGCGTTGATATCTATCGGACCGATTGGATCCATCTGGATTGCGACGCGCATGGTTAAGCTTTCTCTTCGACGGTTTTGACGCCTTCTTGACTGATCCGGACGCGCACTGCAACGAAAGGACGCCAGACGTCTAGAGCGATACGTTCTCTATTATCTGGCTGTCACTGGTATCATTCACAAGCGCCACGTCGATCCGAATATTCGCTTCCATCCCAAGCGGCGTCGAAGCACAGAATTCTTCTGCAGCCGCGGCAATGCGTTGCATTTGTCTATCACTCAAGCGAGAGGCGGCCGCGGCGAAGTCCTTGGCTTTCTTGACTTCGACGAAAATGAACATCGTCCCAAGCTGAAAGATCAGATCAACTTCACCCGATTTGCTGCGCCAACGCCGCTTCAGAACTTTTGCACCCGCATCACAATACAGACGTTCAACACAGTCCTCGGCAGCTACACCATTCAAATAGTTGTTCAGCCCGCGCGCTTTGCGATCCATACCCGTCTCCTTTGAAACAGGGGGTATCGGCGTTCTCACAAATTTCAGTTAATCCGCATTCTGAAGCTCAAGGCCAAGTTGATACAGGTCTCGTTTGGACAGCCCGAAGCGTTCGGCAACATCATTCGCGGCCGCTTTCAGTTTTTGAGTCTTCATCGCCTCTATCATTGCGTCCCGGACCAGCGCAGGGTCGGCCTCTGTCGTCCCTTTCCCAATACAGACGACGATTTCTCCTTTTGGCACCACACCTTCGTATTGCTCCGAAAGAGAGCCCAGCGTGCCGCGGCGCACTTCTTCAAAACGCTTCGTCAACTCGCGGCAAACTGCTGCCTCGCGATCAGCCCCTAGCACGTCTACTGCGACGTCCAGCAACGCAGAAAGGCGGCGTGGGCTTTCAAACAACACCAGCGTGCCCGCAACGTCTCGAAAGCTTTCGAGAAATGAACGCCGCGCGGACTTGGCCGTTGGTGCAAAGCCCGCAAAGATAAAGCAATCGCTTGGCAGGCCGCTCAGCGTCAGGGCCGCAAGTGCTGCCGATGGCCCCGGCGCCGTTGTCACTGTCAGCCCTGCTTCGGTCATTGCCCGCCCAAGCGAATAGCCGGGGTCTGCCACCAAAGGGGTTCCCGCGTCCGAAGCGTAAGCGACAGACTTTCCCTGTCGCACCGCGTCGAGCAATCGTGGACGCATCGCCGCCCCGTTATGGTCGTGATAGGCCAAAACACGTCGACCATCCAAAGACACGCCATGGATTTCCATAAGACGACGCAGCGTTCGAGTGTCCTCGGCAACCAGCACATCCGCTGACGTCAGGATATCAAGCGCGCGCAGAGTAATATCGCGCGCATTCCCAATCGGCGTTGCAACGAAGTAAAGACCTGCTTCAAGGGCCACTTTCTGCCCGCTGTCTACCATTTGAGCGTCCGCGATTTACTTGATCGGCTTTTCTGAATAGGGTCGCGCAAAATGTATCCACCGTTTCGGAGTACCTGTTCCATGGTCGCTTTTTTGGCACTTCGCCGCAAGTTACTCTCTGCCTTTGTCGGGCTTTTCGCGATAAGCGCGCTGATGGCTTGCGATGTCTCACTGGGATCAGGGCCGCTGATAAACACATCACGCGCCGTTCCTGTTGCTTTGCTTGTGCCGAAATCATCGGGCACTGCGGGCAGTCTGGCGCAATCCCTTGAAAACGCGGCACGTCTTGCCGTCAGTGATCTGCAAAGTGTCGAGATTGATCTGCGTGTTTATGACACTACAGGCACCGCGGAGGGCGCCGCACTGGCCGCAAATCAGGCCGTCGGGGATGGTGCGCGGATCATTGTTGGCCCGCTCTTTGGAGAAGCCGCCTCGTCCGCAGGTCAAGCCGTCGCTGCGCGCGGCGTGAATGTGCTGACATTCTCGAACAACCCGGCGATTGCGGGTGGTAACGTTTTCCTTCTCGGGAATACGTTCCAGACGTCGGCTGATCGACTGGTGCGCTATGCGGCCTCTCAGTCAAAAGGCGATATTTATATCGTCCATGCCGAGGACGGTGCCGAGATTACGGGTCGCGACTCCATCCAGCGCGCAATCGCCGCGAACGGAGCGCGGCTGGCCGGCACATCGTCTTTCCCACTGTCTCAGCAGGGCGTCATTTCGGAAATTCCCAATATTTCGCGCGCCTACCGCGAGTCCGGCGCCTCGTCGATATTTGTGACCTCAGGCACGTCCGGCGCATTGCCGTTCCTCGCCGAACTGCTGCCGGAAAACGGAATTGACGCAGAAACCGCGCAGTTCATTGGTTTGCAAAGACTGGATATCCCAACCAGCGCCTTGTCGCTCAAAGGCTTGCAAGGTGCGTGGTTCGCGACACCTTCGCCGGACCAGACCGCCCGTTTCAACGCAAGATATCAGGCAGCGTTTGGCTCTCTCCCATCGCCAGTCGCAGGACTTGCCTATGACGGAATTGCCGCCATTGGCGCGCTGGTCGCACAAGGCAACAGCGATGCACTGTCAGCCCAAGCTCTGACGCAGGGTGCGGGTTTTGCGGGCGTCTATGGACCGTTCCGGTTCTTCCCGAATGGCACAAACGAACGCGGCCTTGCAGTTGCGCAAATCCAGAACAATCAGGTGATCGTCATTGACCCCGCCCCAAGAAGCTTTGGAGGCGCCGGTCTCTGACCAAGCGCCATCGCCGGATACCACTGCGGCAAAAGACCTGATCGCGGATGCCTCGGAAATTTTCGATCAGGCGGCCGTGTTGGCAACGATTTCAAAGGCGCTTGGAGAAGCCGCCGACGGCCCAACTGTGCGTCAGGTCACTGTCACAACACTCAAAGAGGCCATTGCAACCGGTCGAGCGGTGATCGAGGAGGCGTTTAAACGCGCGCCGCTGGCTGCGCGGCCTGCGGTGGTCTCTTACGCTTTTCTGACGGACGGCGTGATCCGGACGGTATTGTATGTGGCGCAAACCTATCTTCATCCAAACCCTAACCCTACCGAAGGCGAGCGCATCGCCGTGATGGCCGTTGGCGGATACGGACGTGGTGAAATGGCGCCTTACTCGGACGTCGATCTTCTCTTTCTGAACCCCTGGAAAATCACACCTTGGGCTGAGAGTTTGATCGAAAGCATGCTCTATATGTGCTGGGATCTGCATTTGAAGGTTGGCCATTCCAGCCGGACAGTGAAGGACTGCATCCGGCTTGGGCGCGAGGACTACACCATCCGCACCGCTCTGTTGGAGCACCGGTTTCTTGCAGGTGATAGAGGTATCGCGGAAGAGCTTGCCCAGAAGCTTAAGTCGGACCTGTTCAAAAACACGGCTTCGGAATTCATCGAAGCAAAACTCGCCGAACGCGGCGAGCGACACCGCAAACAGGGCGGCCAACGATATATGGTCGAGCCGAACGTGAAAGAAGCCAAAGGCGGCTTGCGTGACCTTCAAACTCTGTTCTGGATTGGCAAATATATCCATGGCGTGCGCGATGCGGCTGATCTGGTGAAAGTGGGCTTGTTGCGGCAGGACGAATACGACGATTTCGTCGCCGCTGAGACGTTTCTTATGGCGATACGCAACCATCTTCACATCGCGGCCGGGCGCGCGATGGATCAGTTGACATTCGATATGCAAGTCGAGGTCGCAAGGCGGATGGGCTATGTCGACAAAGCCGGTCGCCGCGCAGTGGAAGTCTTTATGCAGGACTATTTCCGGCACGCCACGACTGTGGGCGAACTGACGCGCATATTCCTGACCGCTCTTGAAGCAAAGCACGTTAAACAGGCCCCTTCGCTGGTGAATCTGTTCCGGCGGCGGCGCAAGGTCGGAGCGCAATACACAATCAAGCAAAACCGTCTGACAGTGACCCGGCAGAAGCCGTTTTTGTCAAATAGCCTGAACCTTTTGCGGATTTTCGATGAAGCCTTGCGGACCGGGTATCTGCTGCACCCCGATGCGATGCGACTGATTTCAGCGAACCTGCATCTGATCGACGATACCATGCGGTCCTCGCCTGAAGCGAACCGGATTTTCCTTGATCTGCTTTTGAAGCGCGGCAACCCCGAGCGGGCTTTGCGGCGGATGAATGAGCTTGGCGTTCTGGCGGCCTTCGTGCCGGAATTTGCGCCTGTCGTCGCGATGATGCAGTTCAATATGTATCACAGCTATACGGTAGACGAGCATACGATTCAGTGCATCTCAACGCTGGCCCAGATTGAGCGTGGTGAGTTGGTCGAGGAATTGCCGGTGGCCAGTGGCATCCTGAAACGCGGTGTGAACCGCAAGGTGCTTTATGCGGCGCTGTTTCTGCACGACATTGGCAAAGGAAGGCCAGAAGATCACTCGGTTCTTGGTGCGCAGATCGCCCGTAAGGTGGCGCCGCGTTTTGGGCTGAAACCGGATGAGGTCGAAACGGTCGAATGGCTGGTGCGCTATCATCTTTTGATGTCCGACATGGCGCAGAAACGAGATATTTCCGATCCCCGAACCGTGCGGGACTTTGCCAAAGCGGTGAAAACGCAGAAACGGCTGGATCTGCTGACGGTGGTCACGGTTTGCGACATTCGCGGCGTTGGACCAGATGTCTGGAACAACTGGAAAGCCCAGCTTATCCGCGCGCTGCATCGACAGACGTCGTCAGCGCTTGAGCATGGTCTGGAAGCCGTCAACCGCGAAACCGCTGAGAAAGAGGCCAAGTCCGCGCTGCGTGCAGCCCTGAAGGACTGGGGCACCAAACCTCTGCGCGCCGAAACCGCACGGCACTACGGACCATACTGGCAGGGGCTTCCAAGCGACACGCATGTGGTCTTCGCCAATCTTCTGAAAGACATCGCGGACGATGAAATCCGTATCGACGTTAAGCCTGACGAGGACCGCGACGCGACACGGGTGTGCTTTGCACTGGCCGATCACCCCGGTATCTTCTCGCGCCTTGCCGGGGCGCTGGCTCTGGTCGGGGCCAACGTTGTGGATGCACGCACCTATACGTCTTCGGATGGCTATGCGACGGCGGTCTTCTGGATACAGGACGCAGATGGCGCACAATACGAAGCTTCACGCCTGCCGCGTCTGAAAAGCATGATCGAAAAGACCTTCAAAGGCGAAGTTCTGCCGCGGAAGTCTCTGGTGGATCGCGACAAGCTGAAAAAGCGCGAAAAGGCGTTCAACGTTCCGACGTCGATCACGTTCGACAACGAAGGGTCGGACATCTACACGATCATTGAGGTGGACACGCGAGACCGGCCCGGATTGCTGTATGATCTGACACGCACATTGGCCGAAGCGAACGTCTATATCGCCAGCGCAGTGATCGCGACCTATGGTGAACAGGTTGTCGATACATTCTACGTCAAGGACATGTTCGGTCTGAAATTTCACGCCGCGGGCAAACAGAAGTCTTTGGAGAAAAAGCTGCGAGGGGCCATCCTCGAAGGCAGGAAGCGGGCGCTGGATACATGAGCGGGCGCGATGAAAGGTCCTTAGAGCGGTGAAACCGATCCGCCTCATCTCAGGCGTTCTGACGGTTGGGTTCTGGACCCTTCTCAGTCGCATATTCGGATTTGTGCGCGATATCCTGATTGCGGCGTGGCTGGGCACGGGGCCGGTCGCCGAAGCGTTTCTGGTCGCTTTCTCTTTGCCGAACATGTTCCGCCGGTTTTTCGCGGAAGGGGCTTTCAACATGGCCTTTGTGCCGATGTTTTCAAAGAAGCTGGAAGCAGATGACGGCGCGCAATCCTTTGCGCGGGATGCCTTTTCGGGACTTGCGGCCATACTTGTCGTGCTGACCATCGTGGCGACGATCTTTATGCCGTGGCTGGTCTTGGCGATGGCATCCGGTTTTGCGGGCGACGAGCGCTTTGACATTGCGGTGACGCTTGGGCGGATCGTTTTCGTCTATATCCTTTTCAT
>JABDQU010000149.1 GCA_013042105.1 Boseongicola sp. | reverse complement strand
CCACGGTGCGCTGAGCCTCGGATTTCCAGGCGTTGTAGGCTGTGTCGTAGTCGGGAAAAATCCCAACGATATGAATGTCTTCCACGTCACGGAAGACATTGGTGGAGGGGTCTGTGAGTTCGCCGCCGAAGACGAGGTGCAGGCGCTGGGGCATTGGGGTCTCCCGTTGATTTGCCTGCAGGCTAAACGCTGGCGCTCTGGGGTCAAGGGAGGCTTCAAAATGCGCGGTTTTCCCACGTCGGTACAACGTCGGTATTACGTCGGTATTACGTCGGTGCGACCGTCCGCACCGGTGACAATCTGTTAAGGATCGCAGAGGCGTGTGAGAAATTTGTGAACAACGCGCGCCGGCGCGGTGCGCGCCGTGTTTTTCCGGGTGACTGTCCGCACTGCGTCGGTATCGCGTCGGTATCAGGCGTGAACCGCTTCCAGTGCGGTTTTGACCTTGGCGACCGCGCCGTCCACGTCCGACAGCTTATCGAGACCGAAGAGACCGAGGCGGAAGGTGCTGAAATCGTCCGGCTCGCCCACTTGCAGCGGAACACCGGCGGCGATCTGCATGCCATGCGCCGCGAATTTCGATCCGTTCTGGAGCCCCGGATCATCAGTATAGGAGACGACGACGCCGGGGGCCTCGAAGCCGGGGGCGGCAACGCTTTTGATGCCTGCACCAGACAGAAGCGCGCGGATTTTTGAGCCCAGTTCGATCTGTTGCGCCTTCACGGTGTCAAATCCAAGCGCCTTGGTTTCAAGCATCGTGTCGCGGAAGGTGACAAGCGCGTCCGTGGGCATCGTAGCGTGGTAGGCATGGCCCCCACCCTCATAAGCCTGCATGATCTGATACCACTTGCCCAAGTCACAGGCGAAGCTGGTGCTTTGGGTGTCGCCAAGCCGTGCGATAGCGTGATCAGAAAGCATGACGAGGCCAGCGCCGGGCGACGCACTCCAGCCCTTTTGCGGGGCTGAGATCAGGACATCGACACCGGTTGCGGCCATGTCGACCCAGATTGTGCCGGAGGCGATGCAGTCGAGCACAAAGAGGCCGCCGTAGGAATGGACCGCGTCGGCGACGGCAGTGATATAGTCGTCCGGCAGCATGATCCCGGCGGAGGTTTCGACGTGCGGCGCAAAAACCACGTCGGGCTTTTCGTCCAGAATTGTCTTTGTCACGTCCTCGATGGGGGCTGGCGCGAAGGGGGCCTGATGGTGATTGCCGGTGCGACGGGCTTTCATGATGGTGGCGCTGCTCGGGATGTCACCAGCTTCGAATATCTGCGTCCAGCGGTAGGAAAACCAACCGTTTCGAATGACCAGCGCGCGGCGGTCGGTGGCGAATTGACGGGCGACGGCCTCCATCGCGTAGGTGCCGCCGCCGGGGATGATCGCCACGCCGCTGGCCGAATAGACGTCTTTCAGCATGGACGAGATATCGTTCATTGTCGCTTGAAAGGCCTTGGACATATGGTTCAGCGAGCGGTCGGTGAAGACCACGGAGAACTCCATGAGGCCGTGGGGGTCGATATCGGATCCGGTGGTCATGAGGATGTGCTCCCTTTGGTATTGGTTTGAGATCTCGATAGCGCGACAGGCGGGATGGGGAAAGGATTGTTTTGGGACGCCACATCGGTGATGGCTGAAGGATCAGGGGTTTGAGGTTGAGCCGGGCGTCTAAAAAGCTTTGGGATCCGTCGCATCCGACACTGCAGGGTCTTTGAGGCAAAGTAGACTTGGGCAAAGGCAGCGTGGAGGAAAGAATGATCATCTATCCAACAATTGAATTGCAGCAAGGGCGTTGCGTCAGCCTTTTCCGGGGACGGCTTGAAGAGCCGCAGATCTGGCATGTGGACCCGGTCCAGAAAGCGATCGAGTTTGCCAGTGCCGGGGCGGAGTGGATTCATTTAACCGACTTCGATGCGATTGCCGGTGAAGATGTTAACCGAGACGTCGTGGACGAGATCATTCGCAAGTCCGGTGCCCCCGTTCAACTGGGAGGTGGCTTCAGGTCACTGCCAGCTATTGAGGACGGCATAAAGCGCGGCGCGGGGCGGATCGTTCTGGGCACGGTTGCCTTGCTTCAGCCCGATCTGGTCAAACAGGCGGCGAAGGCGTTTCCCGATCAGATCGTGTTGGCGATTGACGTCTATCAGGGCCACGTGATGAGCGATGGCTGGCGTCACACCAGCACGTTCGAGCCGGAAGCATTCCTGAAGACGTTTGAGAGCGATCCGCTGGCGGCAATCATTGTGACGGATATCGATGCCAACCTGGAGGAAAGCGAGGATTCGCTGGCGCTGACCACGCAACTGGCGGCTGTTGCGAAGGCGCCAGTGATTGCGCGGGGACTGGCGCGGTCATTGGATGACATTTCGCGCCTGAAGTATGTGCCGCATGTGTCCGGAGCGATTATCGGGCGCGCTCTTTTTGACCGCAGTGTAGATTTGCAAGCCGCGCTTGACCTTGCGGCGGAGCCCACGGGATCGACGCCGAAGTTTTTGTGAGTTTGGGTCTGAGTTACGGCACCTGCTGAGTGCCCGTCTGATCAGCCGAATGACGCGCGGATGAATTGTCCGGTGGTCATGGTGCGGACGCGGCGTTTGTTGGCGCGCGGCGGCTGCAGCGTGACGATGATGCGTTCGAGGATCGGCACGAGCGAGCGTTCAGACCCTTCGGCCAGTGGCACGGTCGCGGTGCCGGATTTCATGCGGACGCGAAGTTGCGCAGGTTTCCCCGGTGCTTTGGATCGCACAATGAAGACGCTTTCGATATCGGGAACATTCAGGATCGTGCGCACGAAGAAGCGGTCTTTGGCGTTCA
>JABDQU010000145.1 GCA_013042105.1 Boseongicola sp. | reverse complement strand
ATGTTGGACATGACAAGCTCTCCGACACAAGACCTGTCCAAGTTTCTGGGCGACGATCGCTTCGGCTGCGTGATGGCCGATCCGCCCTGGCGGTTCACCAACCGTACCGGCAAAGTCGCGCCCGAACACAAGCGCCTGTCGCGCTATCCGACCATGACCCTCGACGAGATCTGCGACCTACCCGTGGCCGAGCATATGGAAGACCGTGCACATTGCTACATGTGGGTGCCAAATGCGCTGCTGCCCGATGGTTTGCGCGTGCTGAACGCCTGGGGTTTTGAATACAAATCCAACATCATCTGGCACAAAATCCGCAAGGATGGCGGCTCAGACGGTCGCGGTGTCGGCTTTTACTTCCGCAATGTCAC
Source organism: Boseongicola sp. (assembly GCA_013042105.1). Classification (GTDB taxonomy): domain Bacteria; phylum Pseudomonadota; class Alphaproteobacteria; order Rhodobacterales; family Rhodobacteraceae; genus Boseongicola. Next base: position 2,532 of record JABDQU010000145.1, on the reverse strand, counting down.
CGAAGTCCTGCTTTTCGGAACGCGCGGCAAGAACGCCCGCACCCTTGCGCCCGGACGTCGCCAAGTGAACATGATGCAGACCCGCAAACGCGAACATTCCCGCAAACCGGATGAGCAATACGAGCTGATCGAAGGTTGCTCATGGGGGCCGTATCTCGAATTGTTCGGGCGCGGTGTGCGTGACGGCTGGACTGTCTGGGGCAATCAGGCCGACGCCGATTACAAGCCAAGCTGGAAAACCTACGCCCACAATTCCGGCGTTGCGGCGGAATAATCAGCCCACCAAACAGCTTTCCGGCAACCCGATCAAAAGCAACGGACAGGGGTTCCCGACCCCGCGCTCAAGCCGTTCATCCAGCTTGCGCCAATGGGTCGTGGACTGCCCGTATTTGCTGGTCACGAAGGTCTGCGTAAACGCCTCCACGAAAGACGCCCCGTCCTCCATCATCCGCGCAACCGACCGCCGCTGCGCCGCCGTCCGCTCGGTCACACCATAGGCCGCCAAGTCTTCCTCAGACGCCACACCAGCGCGATGCAAAAGGTCCCCGATCCGCCGCACAAATGCTGATTGCAACGATGCCCCGCGCGTCACAATGATCCCGACACTGACGGCGGATTGTACGTGAAGCCTTTGAAAACTCTCAAGATCCCGGTCATAAAACGGGTCTTTGTTGTTCCACTCAATCTCCAAGGCCAGCGTCCCCGCCTCAGCGCGCATCACATGATCCACCTCATGCCCAATGCCGACCCGCTGCACCCCGTCCACCGAGGTTGAGACCCGAAACGTATGCTTCGGCCACCCAAGATCATACAGCCGATGCCGCAAGCGCTGCGTGAACACAGCCTCACCACCCCCGCCGCCAATCAACTCGGTTGTCTCGATCTGAAACTCGGCCAAAGCCGCGACCAAATCCGCTGTCTCGTCCGGGAAATCGACCGACAGTATCGCGCTCGCATGGTTACGCGTGCGAACGTCAAATCCCTTCGAGACAAGCGTCTCCAGCATCAGTCCTCCTGCGGCAACACCCGCAAGTGCAAGTCGCGCAACTGTTCATTGCTCGGCGCAGACGGCGCATCCATCATCAGATCTTCCGCGCGCTGGTTCATCGGGAACAGGATCACCTCACGAATGTTTTGCTCATCTGCCAAAAGCATCACGATCCGGTCGATTCCGGCGGCACAGCCTCCGTGCGGCGGAGCGCCAAAGCGGAAGGCATTTACCATCCCACCAAAGCGCTTCTTCACTTCATCCTCACCGTAACCGGCAATCTCAAAGGCCTTGAACATAATCTCAGGCCGGTGATTCCGGATTGCGCCGGACACAATCTCATACCCATTACAGGCAAGGTCATACTGATAGCCCAGCACGTCCAGCGGATCGCCGTTCAGCGCGTCCATCCCACCCTGCGGCATCGAGAACGGATTGTGCTCAAAATCAACTTCGCCGGTTTCCTCGTCTTTCTCATAAATCGGGAAATCCACGATCCACGCAAAGGCAAAACGGTCCTGATCGGTCAGACCAAGCTCATCACCAATCACATCCCGCGCCTTGCCGGCCACGGTCTCAAACGCTTTCGGCTTGCCACCAAGGAAGAACGCTGCGTCGCCGACCTCAAGACCAAGCTGCTGGCGGATCGCTTCGGTGCGCTCAGGTCCGATGTTCTTGGCCAAAGGCCCAGCCGCTTCCATGCCCTCGCCCTGATCGCGCCAGAAAATATACCCCATCCCGGGCAAGCCTTCCTTCTGCGCGAAAGCATTCATACGGTCACAGAACTTGCGGCTACCACCTGTCGGTGCCGGAATAGCGCGAATTTCCGTGCCGTCCTGCTCCAGAATCTTCGCGAAAATCGCAAAACCCGACCCCCGGAAATGCTCAGACACATCCTGCATCTTGATCGGGTTGCGCAGGTCCGGCTTGTCGGTGCCATACCACAACGCCGCATCGCGATAAGAAATCTGAGGCCATTCGCTGTCGACCTTGCGGCCCCCGCCAAACTCCTCAAACACACCCTGCAACACCGGCTGGATCGTGTCGAACACGTCCTGCTGGCTGACAAAGGACATCTCCATGTCCAACTGGTAGAAATCCGTCGGCGAACGGTCCGCGCGCGGATCCTCATCGCGGAAACACGGCGCGATTTGGAAATACTTGTCGAAACCCGACACCATCAACAGCTGTTTAAACTGCTGAGGCGCCTGCGGCAGCGCATAGAATTTGCCCGGGTGCAAACGCGATGGCACCAGAAAGTCACGCGCGCCCTCGGGGCTGGACGCCGTGATGATCGGCGTCTGAAACTCGCGGAAATCCAGACCCCACATGCGTTTGCGCATGGACGCGACAACGTCCGAGCGCAGTTTCATGTTGTCCTGCATCGCCTCACGGCGCAGGTCGAGGAACCGATACTTCAGGCGCGTCTCTTCCGGCTACTCCTGATCGCCAAACACGATCAAAGGCAATTCCTCCGACGATCCCAGAACCTCAAGATCTCGCACAAAGACCTCAACCTCACCGGTTGGGATTTTCGCGTTCAC
>JABDQU010000144.1 GCA_013042105.1 Boseongicola sp. | reverse complement strand
GCGGGATCGACCGAATTGAAGCGGATTGGCGGGCTTTATGCGACGGCACCGCTGTTGGCTATTCTATTTCTTGTTCCGGCGTTTTCGCTGGCTGGCTTTCCGCCACTGTCGGGTTTCTGGGCGAAGTTCATTCTGGTGAAAGCCACTTTGGAAGACGGGCGCGGGTTTGTCGCGTTCATCGCTTTGGCGGTTGGTGCGTTGACGATTTTCTCGATGACGAAAATCTGGGCGGAGGCGTTTTGGAGCCCGCATCCGGATAAGCAGGAACCGAAGTTGAGCACGCTTTCTAAGGGCGAGCGGCGGGCTTTGTTGTCGCCGATTGCTGGCTTGGCCATTCTGACGTGCATCATCGGTCTTTTCCCCGAGCCTTTCGTGCAGTTCGCCGAAGGTTCGGCAGCGCAGCTTCTGGATCCAAGCGCTTATATTGAAGCGGTTTTGGGGGTGTCAGAATGAACCTCTTCATGATCAACACACTTCTGGCCATCGTCTGGTCGTCGCTTTGGGCTGACTTTACGCTGATGTCTTTGGCGACGGGTTTCGTGCTGGGCTATGCGGCGCTTTGGGTGGCGCAGCCGTTGTTTGGTAGCAAAGTCCTTTATTTCCTTCGCGTCTGGCGGGTTCTGAAGCTGTTCGCGTTCTTTCTCTATGAGCTGGTTATCTCGTCGGTTCGGGTGGCTTGGGATGTGCTGACGCCAACGCAACTGTCGAACCCCGCGATTATCGAAATGCCGCTGGATGTGAAGAGCGATATCGAGATCCTGCTGGTGACCAACCTGATTTCACTGACGCCGGGAACGCTGAGCCTTGATGTGTCGCCGGATCGGTCGACGTTGATTGTGCATGCGATGTTTGCTGATGATCCCGATGCGCTGATTGCCGAATTGAAAGACGGCATGGAGCGCAAGGTGAAGGAGGTCTTTGAGCTATGAACGGAGCAGAGTTTCTCAGTCTGGCCATTGATCTGTCTTTTGCCATTATCATGGCGTCGATTGCCTTGGGCTTTTACCGGATCGCCAAGGGGCCGTCGTTTGGTGACCGGGTCGTGGCGCTGGATATGATGACGATGTCGATCATGGCATTCTGCGGATTATTCGCGATTTTCGCCGAGGATCAGTCATTTTTGGACCCGGCGGTCGTTTTGGCGTTGATCGGGTTTTTGACGACGCTGGCCTTGGCGCGCTTTGCCGAGCGGCGTGAGCATCGTGACGATAGCGAGGGGGACGCGGAATGATCGAAGCGATTGCGGGCGTTCTGATTCTGTTGGGTGCAGCGTTCACGTTTATTGCCGCTTTGGGTCTGGTGCGGTTGCCGGATATTTTCACGCGGATGCATGCGTCGACGAAGGCGGGTGTGCTGGGATCGTCGCTGATCCTGATCGCGGGTGGTATTCTGTTTGGAGACGGCGGCACATGGGCGCGTGTGATTGCGGCGATTTTCTTCCTGCTGCTGACGGCTCCGATTGCGGCGCATATGATTGGCCGGGCCTCTCTTGACGAAAAGCACCGGCCAAAGTTGCAAAAGCCTTTAGACTGATTTGGGCCCAAGGTCGCCTTTGTGCGCCCAGACGATGAAGGCTGCGAGCACGCCAAGCACCAGTGCCGGGACGAAAGACGGGCCGAGTATTGCAAGGTGGGCGATGATCGCGCCGACCATGGTTACGGCGAGGAGGCCAGCGCCGTAGATTTCGCGGCCCTTCACCCAAAGGAGGACGGCTCCGGCGACTTCGATGATCCCTGTAACGTAGCGGAACCACTGGCCGACGCCGATGGCGTCAAAGGTGGCAACCATCATTTCGACGCCGGCAAGTTTTGAGAGACCGGCGGCAATGAAGGCCAGTGTAAGCAGGGCTTTGACGCCGATAACTGCGTATTTCATCGGGTTTCCTTTCGCGTTCAGGCTGCAGTTTCTAGGTTTTCGACGGCGGCATGTGCCGAGGCGAGGGTGGCTTCTGCGTCGATCATCATTCGGTCTGCGGCCACAAATACGACGTCAGAGATGCCGATGAAGCCGAGGGCGTGGCGGATGTAGCCGGTGGCGAAGTCAATGTCCGAGCCCATTTCCGTGCCACCCGAAGCAACTGCGATGATGGCGCGCTTGCCTGTCAGCAGGCCTTTGGGGCCGGTTTCGCTATATTGGAATGTGACGCCTGCGCGGGCAACCAGATCGACCCATGCTTTAAGTGCTGCCGGGACGCCGAAGTTATAGATCGGCAGGCCGATAACGAGGACGTCTGCGGACTTGATCTCGTTGATCAGGGTGTCGGAGAGCGCAAGGGTCTGCCTTTGCTCGGGCGAGCGATCTGCCACGGGCGTGAAGTTCGCGCCGATCCAGTCTTCGGTGAGGAGTGGCAGTGGAACGGCGAGATCACGGGTGGTGACCTGGGTGTCTCCGTTTGCGTTGAAACGCTCTATGATACGGTCGTTCAGATCGCGGGAAATCGAGCCGGTGGTGCGGGCAGATGCGTCGATACGCAGAATGTTTGTGGGCATGGGAGCCTCCTTGTTTGACGTTGAGGAAGATGTAGGAGGCTGGCGTGTTGGAGGGTATTCCCAGAATGCGAACGCGAGTTGTGCGTTTTTGTAGGGTTTTGGGCTTAATGCTGTGGATGTCTCGTTTTTCGCACGATATGGTTTGCTGAACAGCGAGAGTATTTGAGATGTCGATCAGCACTTGGGATGAAATTCGCACGGCCTATCACGTGGCGCGGATGGGGACGGTCAGCGGGGCTGCCGATGCTTTGGGCGTGCATCACGCAACGGTTATTCGCCATATCGATGCGTTGGAAGCGCGGCTGGGTGTGAAGCTGTTTCAGCGGCATGCGCGGGGGTATACGGCGACCGAGGCGGGGTTGGATTTGTTGCAGGTTGCGCAGGCGACGGACGATCAGTTCACGCAATTGGTGGGCCGTATTCGCGGGAGGGGCGACGAAGTATCGGGCGAGTTGGTGGTGACTTCACTGACGTCGGTGTCGCCGCGGCTGACGCCGGTTCTGGCGCGGTTCCAGGCGCTCTATCCGGATTTGGTCGTGCGGTATATCACCGGCGATACCGTGCTGCGACTTGAGTATGGCGAGGCGCATGTGGCGGTGCGTGCCGGGCGCGCGCCGGATAACCCGGACAACGTGGTGCAGCCATTTGTGCCGCAAGAGATCGCGCTTTACGCGTCCGAGGAGTATATCGCGCGAAAGGGACGGCCTGAGACGATCGACGATCTTGGGATCCACGATTTTGTGACGCTGGACAGTTCGGAAAGCCGCGCGCCGTTTGCGCGGTGGCTGCGTGAGAAGGTGCCGTCGGATCGGTTTGTTTTCCGTGGGACCGACAACCGGGTTTTGCGGGATGCGGTGATTGCTGGTGTGGGGATTGGGTTTGTGTCGACGTGGGACGCCGAGCGCTATCCTTGTCTGGTGCGGTTGTTTGAGCCGCTGGAGGACTGGACGGCGCCATTGTGGCTGGTGACGCATGTGGATTTGCACCGCACGACGAAGGTTCAGACGTTTTTGAAGTTCCTCAAGGCAGAAGCAAAATCGTGGTGACGTCGCGCAGTGTCGCGCGTTCGGAGGAGTTGAAGGGCCACATTGGGATGGTGGCGTTTTCGGCTTTGGTGGCCGGGTCATTTTCCTTTGGGGGACGGATCGCCAACGAGATTGACCCGATGGCTTTGACGGCGGTGCGGTTCGTTTTGGCCGCGTTGGTTGTCAGTGTGGTTGCGGGGTTTGCGGGGCAGTTGACGCGGGACGCCTTGCGGGCGTCGTGGAGGTATTTGCTGCTGGGCGGTTTGTTTGGCTCTTACTTCGTCTTGATGTTCGAAGGACTGAAGACGGCGCATCCGGTGTCGACGGCGGCGGTGTTCACTTTGACGCCGGTGATGGCGGCGGGGTTCGGATGGTTGATCATGGGGCAGGTGACGAACCGGCGTATGGCGTTGGCGTTGTTCTTTGGTGCGATTGGTGCGCTTTGGGTGATTTTCCGAGGCGATCTGGCGGCGTTTCTGGCGTTTGATGTTGGGATTGGCGAGGTGATCTTTTTCGTCGGCTGCGTGGCGCATGCGCTCTATATCCCGCTGGTTCCGCGGTTGAACCGCGGCGAGGGGGTTTTTGCGTTCGCTTTGGGCACGATGGTTGGCGGTGCGATTTTAGTGGGGGCTTTGGGCGCGCCGCGGATTTTGGCGACGGATTGGGCGGCGCTGTCGGTGCTGGTCTGGGCGGTGCTGGCCTATCTGGTGATCTTTGCCTCGGTGGCGTCGATCAGTCTGATCCAGTTTGCGTCGATGCGGCTGAAGGCGGCGAAGGTGATGGCTTATACCTATCTTATTCCAAGCTGGGTGATCCTTTGGGAATTGGTTTTGGTGCGTGATGTGCCGCCGCTGATCATGTTGCCGGGGGTCGGGCTGACAATTCTTGCGTTGGTGATGTTGCTGCGCGAGCGGGCGGTTTAGTCGTCTTTAAGTTCGCGTTCGAGGAAGGTCTCGAAGGCGTCGAGGTCTACCGCGTCGAACTGACCGAAGCTTTGCATCCAGACGGAGGTGTCGCGCAGGGCGTCGGGGTTCAGCTTGCACCATTTAACGCGGCCGCGCTTTTCCTGAGTGATGATCCCGGCGCGCGTAAGGATGGTGAGGTGTTTCGAGATCGCGGCGAGGGACATCTCGAATGGTTCGGCCACGTCCGTGACGGCCATGTCGTCTTCCAGGAGCATCTCAAGGATGCGCCGACGCGTGGGGTCGGCGAGTGCGGAAAACGCGGTATCGAGGCGGGTGCTGTCAGTCACCCTTTGGCCGTAGCGGGCGCATGGGCGGTTGGTCAAGTCGGATGGTGATGTGTTTGATCAAGAAACGGAATGACTCATGGCTCGGGATTAGCGATAGAGTGTCGTGAAAGGACGACCGTGATGAGTTTCCGATATTGGGCGATCATTGTGCTGCTCGGCGTTGGCTGGGGGTCATCGTTCTTTTTCAACGAGATTTTGCTGCGCGAGTTGGGGCCGTTCACGACCTCACTTGGGCGCATTGCGTTTGGCGCCTTGGGGTGCTGGATTTGGATTTTGCTGACGCGGGAACGTATTTGGGTTTCGGGCCGGATGTTCCTTATCCTGATCGTGTTCGGGTTTATTCAATATACGCTGCCCCTGACGATTTACCCTTATGGGCAGCAATTTATCACGTCGAGTGCTGCAGGCATTGTGAATGCGATGACGCCTATCATGGTGGTGTTGATCAGCCATGTGTGGCCGGGAGGCGAGAAGGCAATCTGGTCAAAGTCGGTTGGCGTGGCCGTTGGATTCTTGGGCATGGTCATTGTGATCTGGCCTGAGTTTGGCGGCTTGGGCGAGTCGAACCCTTGGGCGATGTTGGCGACGATGAGCGCACCGCTTTTCTATGGCGTCGCGGCGAATATGATCCGGTATATGGACGGGGTGTCGCGCACAGTGATGACGGCCTGGTCTTTGCTGTTTGGCACGTTGTTGCTTGCGCCGCTTGCTTTCGGATTGGAAGGCATGCCGGTTGTTACGCGAGCGGAAACATGGGCGAGCTTGATGGTGATCGGCTTTGTGTTGACCTCGGCGGCGTTCATTTTGATCTTCTGGCTGATCCCGCGCATTGGTGCGACGTCGGCGTCGTCGATCACTCTTATCGCGCCGATTTCCTCGATTTGGCTGGGGGTCGTGTTTTTGAGCGAAGAACTCTTACCGGTGCAGGCGATCGGCATGCTGGTAATCTTTGTCGGACTTTTGTGCATCGACGGGCGGATCTTCCGGGTTTGGCGCAAAGCTCAACCATCTGGTTGAACTTCACTCTTGGTGCGACACTTCGGTTCATTTGAATTTACCTAATAAATATCAGATGGTTAGGGTTGGGTTCGGTGTCATTGACTCAGGGGGGGCTGTGCCGTAAATCCTGCTCAACTTCTCATGGGGGCATGGCCCGTGGCCGAGACCGATCAGAATGATCCGAAGGCCCGGCTTGACGCCTTGGAGCGTAAGCTGGCCGATAAGCGTGCCGAATACGCCCCGAAGCCCCACATGGACGAGCATTATTCTCAGGCGCAGCAAGCCTGGCGGATGGTGATCGAACTTGTTGCAGGGCTGGGGATCGGCTTTGGCATGGGATATGGGCTGGATGCTGCCTTTGGAACCGAGCCGTTCCTGATGGTGATATTCACGCTTTTGGGATTTGCGGCTGGCATTCAGACGATGATGCGCACAGCCAAGGAATTGAACGGTGGTCCGGAGCCTGAAGAGGCCGAGGACGAAGCGAAGAGGGACTGACGTGGCAGAAGAAGCTAAAGGCGGCGGGCTTGAGTTTCACCCGATGGACCAGTTCATCATCAAGCCTATGTTTGGTGACGCGGGCGATCCCGTTGGCATGTTCACAATCACGAACGCGACTTTCTGGATGGCAGCGGCCATTCTGGCGATTGCGGCGTTGATGATCCTTGGCACACGCGGCCGCGCCGTGGTGCCGACGCGAACACAGTCGGTTGCGGAACTGGCCTATGGCTTTGTTTACAAGATGGTTGAGGATGTATCGGGCAAAGATGGCCTGAAGTATTTCCCTTACATCATGACGCTGTTCCTGTTCATTCTGTTTTCGAACTTCCTCGGGTTGATCCCGATGAGCTTCACCACAACGAGCCACATCGCTGTGACGGCTATCCTGGCCATGGCAGTTTTCCTGGCCGTGACAATTCTGGGCTTTGTAAAGAACGGCGCGTCGTTTCTTAGCCTTTTCTGGGTCAGCTCAGCGCCTTTGGCGCTGCGTCCGATCCTGGCTCTGATTGAGCTTATCTCTTACTTCGTGCGGCCTGTGAGCCATTCGATCCGACTTGCCGGCAACATGATGGCCGGTCACGCGGTTCTGAAAGTGTTTGCTGGATTCGCTCAAGTTGCCGCGGTTGCGCCGATCGCCATTTTCGGTGTCGTCGCTATCTACGGACTTGAGGTTCTGGTGTCCGCGTTTCAGGCCTACGTTTTCACTATTCTGACCTGTGTCTATCTGAAAGACGCTTTGCATCCGCATCACTAAGGTCAGTTTCTAATTCAGCCAATTCCATCGTAAGGAGACAGTCTAATGGAAGGCAATATCGCTCAAATGGGTCAATTCATCGGTGCCGGCCTTGCCGCTATCGGTTCTGGTGCAGCTGCTATCGGTGTGGGCCA
>JABDQU010000132.1 GCA_013042105.1 Boseongicola sp. | reverse complement strand
GCGGGCTTTTATGACGCCTATTACAACCGCGCGCGTCGTGTTCGGGCCCTTATCAAAAAGGACTTTGAGGACGTGTTTGCAGCAGGTGTCGATGCGATTTTGACGCCTGCGACGCCGTCGTCTGCTTTTGCTCTGGGGCAGGAGTTTGATGATCCGGTTCAGATGTATCTGAACGACGTCTTCACGGTCACTGTGAACCTTGCGGGTCTGCCGGGGATAGCGGTTCCGGCAGGACTTGATAAGCAGGGGCTGCCGCTTGGGCTTCAGCTGATCGGCAAACCTTGGGAAGAAGGCGCGTTGATGAACGTCGCGCAAGCTCTTGAGGACCGTGCAGGCTTTGTTTCCAAGCCGTCGAAATGGTGGTAAGCTGCCGCAAAACGTCAAATCAAATTGGCAGAGCAGCAGATGATCAAACAATTTTTGACACTTGGCACGGTGGGCTTTCTGGCCGCCTGTGCCACGCAAGTTCCTGATAGCAATCCAAACTCTGGTGTGGGCTTCAGCGATTACGACGCCTTTTCAACCGAGCGTGCGCGACGCGACGCTGAGCTTCAGGCGATGCGTCCACGTCCTGTGCCGGATGGTCAGGTGATTGCGGCTGATACGTTGACGGTTCTGGAAACCGGGCGCACCATTGGGGGGCAATCTCCGGTGGGTGGCGTGGGTGGATCGACCGCGCAAGGCACACTTGGCACATCGACGGCAACCGTTGCTGCGACTGCGCCGGTTGCGGTTGAGACGGCCACGCTGGATGCGGTCCCGGCAACGGACAACCCGAATATATCGGACGAGCAGAACTTCGACGCGGTAGCATCGCGCGAGACGATCGAAAGCGACGCAGAGCGGATCGAGCGAAATCGTGAGACGTTTCAGGTCGTTGAGCCGACGGCGGTTCCAGAGCGCACGAACACCGGGCGCCCGAATGTCGTCGCGTTTGCGCTTGCCACATCGCATCCAATAGGGACGCAAGTCTATCGCCGAAGTGGGACGAGTATCGATCGTTTCAATCGGGAATGTGCGCGGTATCCCTCTGCGGACCGGGCGCAGGAAGCATTCCTTGGGTTCGGCGGACCGCAGCGAGATCGGCGGGGCATGGACCCTGATGGCGACGGGTATGCGTGTTTCTGGAACCCGGCGCCGTTTCGGAACGCACGCGGAGGCTGATCCCATGGACATCAAAGAGCGCCCCTCAACGAATTGCAATGCGCGGCGGGGCGGTCTTGCGCCGTCTTTGGTGGTTTTGCACTACACCGCGATGGTGAGCGCTGAGGCAGCGCTGGAGAAGCTCTGCGATGAAGAGGCGGAGGTTTCGGCGCATTATCTGATTGGCAAGGATGGGGCGGTTTATCGGCTTGTGGATGAGGCGCACCGGGCGTGGCACGCGGGCGAAGGGCGCTGGGCGGGGCGTGAGGATATCAATTCGCGCTCGATCGGGATTGAGTTGGATAATGACGGGACTTGCGGGTTTGAGGCGCCTTTGATGGAGGCGTTGGAGGCGCTGTTGCGGGACATTCTTGACCGACATTCGATGCCGGCGAAAGCAGTGTTGGCGCATTCGGATTTTGCGCCCGAGCGAAAAGCGGACCCGGGGCGCAAGTTTGACTGGCAAGGTCTTGCAAAGAAAGGGCTTTCTGTTTGGCCAGAGCCGTCTTTGAAAGGCGACTTCATGCGCAATGCGGCCGTTTTTGGCTATCCGGTTGAGCTTGGGGAAAAGCTGGTTCTGGAGGCGTTTCGCCAGCGGTTTCGCCCCGAAGCCACCGGGCCTCTGGACCCGGCAGATCAAGGTATGATGGCGGGTTTGGCACGTCAGTTTCCGGCCGATGTTACCGAGCGGTTTGCGCGCCGTGTGCCGTCCCGCCCACTTGGGCTGGAAAGCTGATCCTTGACGCACTGCGCGCGCGGTCCTAGGACGGCGGTCGCGCGGAGAGCCGGATGGCCGCTTTGGTTTGCCCTACGGGGTGGGCCGGGAGGAAAGTCCGGACTCCATGAGACAACGGTGCCGGGTAACGCCCGGCCGGGGTAACCCGAGGGATAGCGCCACAGAAAACAAACCGCTTCGGCCTGGCTGGAGTAAGGGTGAAACGGTGGGGTAAGAGCCCACCGCGGGACTGGTAACAGGACCGGCACGGCAAGCCCCACCGGGAGCAATGCCAAATAGGGGTCTCGTGCGGGGTCGGTCCTTTCGGGGATACCGCCACGCAGGGTCGTTTCAGCCCGAGAGGCCCGGGTTGGCAGCTTGATCCCGTCGGTAACGGCGGGGCCAGAGGAATGGTCATCGAACCGCTTTCGGGCGGGGAACAGAATCCGGCTTACAGGCTCTCCGCGCTTACTATTGGCGTTAACGATTTGTTAACCTTCGTTAACGGCTTTTTTTCGGGTTCGTCTCCTGCGGAGCCGATCCACCGGGGGCATTCTGCCCCCGAGACCCCCTTGAGGATATTTTGAAACAGAAGAATGGTTTGGCGGTTGAGCGGGAATCGGGTTGACAGGGGCGGGGTGATCGCTAGAACGCGGGCTTCAAGGATATTTGGGCTGCTGCCTTCTCGTTAGGTGTGGCTATTCAGGAGACGACCCATGGCGAAGCCAACCACGATCAAAATTCGCTTGAATTCGACCGCGGATACTGGCCACTTTTATGTGACCAAGAAGAACGCTCGCACCATGACCGAGAAAATGGTCGTGCGGAAGTATGACCCGGTTGCGCGCAAGCACGTTGAATACAAGGAAGGCAAAATTAAGTAATTTTGCTTAACAAGTCGGAAACGGGCCGCGCAATTTGCGCGGCTTTTTTCGTTTTTGGCGCGGGGACAGGCTTGGCAAGCTTTGTTTGGATGGGGCAGGTTTGGGACCATGCAGCAACAGGCTTTGACAGTTCGAACGGCATTGGCGGCGGATTTTGGCGCTGTTGATGCGCTGCTTGCGCGTTCCTATCCTGCTATTCTTAAAGCGGATTATGCGCCTTCGGTGCTTGTGACGGCGATTCCGCTGATTTCGAAAGCGCAGCCGCGGCTGGTGATGTCGGGGACGTATTTCGTGGTCGAAGACACGGCCGGCGAGATTGTGGGTGCGGGCGGGTGGACGCGTGTGGCTCCGCCTGGATTTGGGGAAGAAGCGCCGGGGATTGCGCATATTCGTCATGTGGTGTGCGATCATCGCCGGCTTCGGGAAGGCATTGGGCGGCGGTTGATGGCGCATATTTTCCGGACCTCGGAGGCGGCGGGTATCCGACAATATGAATGTTTTTCGACACTTACAGCAGTGCCGTTCTACGCCGCCTGCGGGTTTTCAACTTTGGGGCCAATGACAGTTGCTTTGCGAGGGGGTATCGACTTTCCTGCGGTTCATATGCAACGGTTTCTAAAAGCCGGTTGATTGAAGGATTTGATGTGATGAAGAAAACGCTTTTGTTTCTGGGAGTTGCGGCCGTGATTGCTGGGTGCAGTCAGCCCCAGGGTGTCGGGCTTGGGCCTTTGGGGAGTGATACGTCTGACCTGCCGCAGAATACACGCACCGAGTTTGAGATGGCGGGGCTGACGCCTTTGCCGGTGTATCGTTTTGATTTTGCGGATGCTGAGACGCCGGCGGATGCTTTGAACGCGGGCGGGAACCGGTTGCGGCAGGCCGAGCAAAACCTTGAGATTGTTCAGGAAAGCCGGACATATTTCATGCGGCAGGTGGAATTGAACGACAGTATCTACGTGGTTTCAGAAGGCGATGCGCCGGTGGCGTCGTTGGTCAGTGTTATTCGAGCACGGACGGGGTGCCTTGTGGACCCGCAACCGCTTCGGTCGGAAGATGCGGCGGTTTATACTCTCGATTGTTCTTGATTTAACAAGGCTCTGCGCGGCGTTCTTAATGCGGATGCCGCGCTGATCCTGTGACGTCGGTATCACGTCGGTGCGACCGTTCGGTGGGTTAAGACTGCCGAAAGCTTGTGAGCTGGGTTAGGGTTGCGCTTATGAAGATCATTCTTGCCACGTTTTGCCTTTGGGTTGCTGCCGCTGTCAGCGTCTGGGCGATGCCTTTGAGTTACGCGCTTGATGCGGGCGAAAGCCGGGTGGGGTTTGAGGTGCCGTTTGGGCCAGATCAGATTACCGGGACGATGCCAGTGCGGTCAGCGGATATTGCGCTGGATTTCGCGCAGCCCTCGAACAGCCGAATTTCAGTGGTTCTGGATGTGGGCAATGCGCAGGCGAATTTTCCGTTTGCGACACAGGCGCTGAGGGGGCCTCGGGTACTGGATGCGGCGGCGTTCCCGGATATTACCTTTGTCTCAAACAGTATTGAGGTGCAACGGGATGCACCGTCGAAGGCGCGGCTGGGCGGCGATATAACCATTCGGGGCGTTACCCGCCCGATTGTGCTGGATGTGGAGTTGTTTCGCCCGGCAGGGCGAGCGCCTGGCGAGCGGGAGCTGTTGTTCGTGCGCCTTGAAGGCGCAGTCAGTCGAGCGGCGTTCGGAGCGACGGGCTGGGATGATCTGGTGGGCGACGAGGTGTCGCTTGATCTGATGCTGCGGATTGATCTGGAGGAGTAAGTCATGGGCGCGCGGAATACGGATGTTTCTTTTGGCTGGGTGACCCGGGCGTTGCATTGGGCGATGGCGCTTGGGGTTCTGGCGATGCTGGGGTTTGGGTCTTACATCGCGCGGATGGAGGTGGGCATGTCGAACATCTGGATGTTCGGGGTGCACAAGTCGATCGGGATTGTGCTGTTTGCCTTGTTGGCGCTGCGGATCGTCTGGCATTTCGTGTCGCCGGTGCTTGAGAGCCTGCCATCCGGGGTGGCGTGGAAGGATCGGGCTGCCGCTTGGGTGCACCGGGCGTTTTATGTGTTGTTGATCGTGGTGCCGCTCAGCGGCTGGATCGGGAGCGGGGCGACGGGGTTGGATGTGTTGCTGTTCAATCGCGTGACGTTGCCGCCGTTGGCTCCGGTATCAGAGACTTGGGAAGAGGCGGCGTTTGCGGTGCATTTCGTGGCGACGAAGCTTTTGGCGCTGTGTGTGGTGCTGCACATTGCGGGGGCGGTGATGAGGAAGGACGGGACGTTGGGGCGGATGGTTCGGGGTGTGTGAGGTGGGGCTGTGGGTTGGTGCGCTGTTTGGATCATGCCAATTCAGGTTGTCCGGACGAAGCGGTCATTAATGTAGCAGGGCCATCTGCAGTTCATGCATCGTCTAAGATCAAACTCTCGCTGGGAAATTGACTTACGTCAGGGCGCAAGAGCAAAAAGTCAGATTTGATCGGCTACTAGTTATAATGAGAATGGATTATGAATGATCTGTGCTTCATACGACGAGATAGCAGAAATCTATGTAAGAAAGTGGTCTTGGCGATCTGCCTTATTTGTGGCGGTCCTTTTAGTTGCCGGGTGTTCATCTCCGGCACCCGAAACCTTCGACGATTCACTTAGTAGCCTCCCCCCTCTACCGCCTTTAGTCGCCTCAGATTTAAGGAGAAATCTTTCACGCTTTGAATCGTCAGAAGTTTTAGAGAAGTGTACCGCTGATGAAATAGACTTTGTCAGGCTTAGCTTCATACTTATGGCAATCTATTATGCACCAGACACGCCCGGCTTGCCGTCATGGACTGTAGAAGAACGACACACTGTTGGTTCTCTTATGGAGCAATGGGAGGCGCTTGGGGGAGATTCCGGAACAACCTCTCGTGAATGCGAAGAAGCGCTCTACAGTACGTCTGAGTGATCGGCGTCGGTTTGCATTGGGTTAAAATCGGACCTTCGCGGCATGCTGAACCATATCCTGCACAAGGCTTAGCCGCCGCGCATGAAAAAGGGCGCTGAAGCGCGCCCTTTTCCTTTAATCACCCGTTCGGATCAGGTCCGTGGGTCTGGCGCCCAGTTGCCGCCCAGAAGGTCTTTTACTTTGGCGGCTGTGGCCTCGGCGGTGATGCCGAAGTGCTCGTAAAGCTCGGGCGCGGGGGCGGAGGCTCCGAAGCCGTGCATGCCGATGAAACCCGACTTTTCGCGCTTGCCACGCTCGCCAAACAACCAGCGGTCCCAGCCGAAGCGGATGCCTGCTTCGACCGCGACGCGGACAGGGCCGGCGGGGAGGACTTTGCGGCGGTAGCTCTCGTCCTGTTCTTCGAACAACTCCCAACAGGGCATGGAGACGACGCGGGTGCCGATGCCTTGCGCTTGCAGCAAGTCGCGGGCTTTGAGGGCGATTTCCACTTCCGAGCCGGTGGCCATGAGGATGGCTTGGCGTTTGCCTTCGGCTTCGCGCAGAACGTAAGCGCCTTGTGCTGTGAGGTTGCGCATTTTATGCTCGGTGCGGACCGTGGGCAGGCCCTGACGCGTCAGCGCGAGGGTGCTTGGGGTATTTTTCGAGGTGAGCGCGAGTTCCCAGGCTTCGGCGGTCTCGACCGTGTCGGCCGGGCGGAAGACGTTCATGTTGGGCGAGGCGCGCAGCATGGCGACGTGTTCGACCGGCTGGTGCGTGGGTCCGTCTTCGCCGAGGCCGATGCTGTCGTGGGTCATGACGTAGGTCACAGGCACGCCCATGAGGGACGACAGGCGCATGGCTCCACGGGCGTAGTCGGTGAAGCAGAGGAACGTGCCGCCGTAGGGGCGGATGCCGCCGTGGAGGGCGAGGCCGTTCATTGCCGCCGCCATGCCGTGTTCGCGGATGCCGTAGTGGACGTAGCGGCCTTTGCGGTTTGAAGGGTCAAAGATGCCGAGGTCTGGGGTCAGCGTGTTGTTGGAGCCGGTGAGGTCTGCCGAGCCGCCGATGTTTTCGGGCATGATGGGGTTCACGTGTTCCAGCACCAGTTCGGAGGATTTCCGGGTCGCCATTTTGGGCGCGTCTTCGGAGATTTGCTTTTTCAGTTTGCGGATGGTCGAGGCGAGTTTCTTGGGCGCTTCGCCCTGCCAGAGGCGGGTGAGTTCGGTTTGGCGGTTAGGCGACAGGGCGGTGAAGCGGTCGGACCATTCGGCGCGGTCTGCGGCGCCGCGTGCGCCGATGGCGCGCCATTCGGCGAGGATATTATCGGGGATCTCGAAGGGGGCATGGGGCCAGCCGTAGGCTTCGCGGGTGGCGGCAATGCCGTCTGGCCCAAGGGGTGAGCCGTGGGCTTTGGCGGTGTCTTGTTTCGGGGAACCGAAGCCGATGTGGGTTTTGCAGCCGATCATCGTGGGTTTCTTTGATGACTTGGCTTGAGTCAGGGCGCGGTCGATGTCTTCGGGATCGTGACCGTCGCATTCGAGCACCTGCCAGCCAGCGGCCTGAAAGCGCTTTTTCTGGTCGGTGATGTCGGAGAGGCCAACTTCGCCGTCGATGGAGATGTTGTTGTCGTCCCACATGACGATGAGTTTGCCGAGCTTCTGCATGCCAGCGAGGCCGATGGCTTCGTGGCTGATGCCTTCCATAAGGCAGCCGTCGCCTGCGATGACGTAGGTGTAGTGGTCGCACACTTTTTTGCCGTAGCGGGCGCGAAGGCTTTCTTCGGCCATGGCGAAGCCGACGGCGTTGGCGATGCCCTGGCCAAGCGGGCCGGTGGTTGTTTCGATGCCTTTGGCGTGGCCGTATTCGGGGTGACCTGCGGTGATTGAGCCCAATTGGCGGAAGTATTTTACCTGCTCAAGGGTCATGTCCTCGTAACCGGTGAGGTGGAGGAGCGAGTAAAGCAGCATCGAGCCGTGGCCTGCGGACAGGATGAAGCGGTCGCGGTCTGGCCAGTCGGGGTTGGCGGCGTCGAACTTCATGTGCTTTTCGAAGAGCACCGTGGCGACGTCGGCCATGCCCATTGGCATGCCGGGGTGACCCGAATTGGCGGCCTGCACGGCGTCCATCGACAGCGCGCGGATCGCGGTGGCGCGGGCGAAATGGTCTGGGTGAAGCTCTTTTAAGGTTGCGATGTCCACAGGTCTGTCCCCTTGTCAGTCGTGTTCGCGAAATGCGGCCGAAGTTTCGTGCGGTGATAACAGGCAGGCGGGCGAGTTCAAGCGCGTGGAAGCCCCGTTAGCGCCGAAAGGGGGTGAAAACCCCGCGCTTCCTTCGTATGACTGAAGGAATGGTGGGGTTTGGTGCGATTCGTGGCACTTGTGAGGGCCCCAGAAGTGATGAGGGAGCGGACAGTCAGATGAGCGACATTTCCGAACTGGAACGCCGGATAACGGCGGCGTTGGACCGGGCGGCGCAGGCGATGGATCGTCTTGGCGTGGCAAGCGGGTCCGAGGAGGGTGCGGATGCGGCCGCCTTGATGGATGAGTTGGAGGCCGAACGGGTCGCCAATGCGCAGCTGGAAGAGCGGGTGCGGGCGATCAAGGAAAAGCAGGAGACGACTGTTGCGGGCCTTGAGGGGCAGGTGGCGCGTCTTCGGGCGCAGTTGGAGAGCCGGGACGGGGAGTTGTCGCGGCTGAAGGCTGTGGGCGATGAGTTGCGCCGGTCCAACGCGGCGTTGCGCGAGGCGAATGCGAGTGCGTTGCCGGATGCGGAACTGGTGAATGCGTCGTTGCAGTCCGAGCTTGAGGCGTTGCGCGCGGCGCGGGCGGCGGATCGCGCAGAGATCGACGATGTGCTGGCCACGCTCGAACCTGTTTTGAAGGAGGCTCTGTGATGCCGGAAGTGACGATCAATATCGGTGGCCGTCCGTTTCAGGTGGCCTGTCAGGAAGGCGAGGAGCATTTTCTGCAGTCGGCGGCGGCTTTGCTGGACAATGAGGCCAGCACTCTGATGGATCAGATCGGGCGGTTGCCTGAAGCGCGGATGCTGTTGATGGCGGGGCTGATGCTGGCGGATAAGGCCGCTGGCACGGATGATCAGATGAAGGCTCTTGAGGATAAGGTGGCGCAGCAGTCCGCGTGGATCGAGGAGTTGCAGAGCAAGCCGCAGCCGGAGCCGACACGGGTTGAAGTGGCAGTGATCCCTGATGAGGTGACACAGACGCTGGCCGAACTGGCGGCGCGGGCTGAGGCTTTGGCGGATGCGGCGGAAGAAAAGTCCGCCGCAGGATAGCGGTGTCTGACCTGTCGGTCAGACGTTTGATTTTTTAAGGGCCGTGCGACTGGCGTCGCGCGGCCCTTGGTTTTTCAGGTATTTTTGAAAGGGTGAAATGGGGGTGTGGTGTTAGAAGCCTTCTGCCGCTTTCGATGTGACGTGTCGGGGAAACGTCAGGCA
>JABDQU010000126.1 GCA_013042105.1 Boseongicola sp. | reverse complement strand
CCACCATGATGCCCGGGCTCACACGCAGGATATCGCGCGCCTCGTCCTCATCGAGAAACTCTTCCGTCTCAATATTGACCGCTTCCGAATGACCCACAAAAACCGGCACGCGCACGCAAGTCGCCGTAACCTTGATCTTCGGATCAATGATCTTCTTCGTCTCCGCGACCATCTTCCACTCTTCCTTCGTGGTGCCGTCTTCCATGAAGACGTCGATGTGTGGAATGACGTTAAAAGCAATCTGCTTGGTGAACTGCTTTGGTGGCTTGTCGTCGGTCGGATTGTAAATGCTCTTGGTCTGATCCCAAAGCTCATCAATCCCGCCCTTACCGGCACCCGACACCGACTGATAGGTGCTCACGACCACCCGCTTGATCGTCGCGCGATCATGCAAAGGCTTCAGTGCCACAACCATCTGAGCCGTCGAACAATTCGGGTTCGCGATGATGTTCTTCTTTGCATAGCCCTCAATCGCATCCGGATTTACCTCCGGCACGATCAAAGGAATATCCGGGTCATAGCGATACAGAGACGAGTTATCGATCACCACACAACCCGCCTTCGCAGCTTTCGGCGCATAGATCTTCGTCGCGTCCGAGCCAATGGCAAACAGCGCCATGTCGAAGCCCGTGAAATCAAAAGTGTCGAGGTCTTTGCATTTCAACGTCTCGTCGCCAAAGCTCACTTCCGTGCCCTGAGATTTACGGCTCGCCAGAGCCACAATCTCGTCGACAGGAAACTGGCGCTCGGCCAGAATGTTCAGCATTTCGCGGCCCACGTTCCCCGTGGCGCCGACGACGGCGATGCGATAACCCACTTTGATCTCCATATGGTTTGGTTTGTCTTAGAACGCGCGGCCTATACCGCGCCGGTCAGGCCGGGGAAAGCGCCAAAGGCGCGCAGGCCTGTGAAAATCGAGACATGTGGCCGAGTCATACGCTACAAACAGCCCCCCATAAGCATGTTTCAGTCGACAAACCTTGATGCAAAACTCCAGATCGAGAAGCCGCCAGTTTAATTATTAGTGAACCGCTGGTGCGCGTTCACACGTTAGGCTACCGATAAGGGGAAGGACCGCGACCCTCATTTCCGAAAAGGACCTTCCGATGAATACGCGCCTCATTCACGGCATTCTGCAATTGCGAAACCGGCTCTGGGCCAAGCCCATATTGTATTGCCTATTGGCCGTCCTTGCCTCATTTCTGGCGCGGGCCGCCGACTATTGGTCTATCGGATTCTTCGTCCCAAACATCACGCCCGACACAATTCAGACCTTGCTGACCATCATCTCATCGTCAATGCTGGCCGTCGCTACCTTCGCGGTGGGTTCCATGTTGTCGAGCTATTCGTCAGCCAGTCAATCCGGCACGCCAAGGGCCTTCGCACTCGTGCTGGCAGATGACGTATCACAGACAGCCCTGTCCAGCTTCATCGGTGCTTTCATCTTCAGCATCGTCTCGATTGTTGCGCTCAAGACCGGCTTTTATGATCGCGGCGGGCTCTTCGCCCTTTTCATCATCACGCTGGCGATTTTTGCTTGGGTCGTCCTCACCTTTGTGCGCTGGGTCGACAATATTGCCCGGCTTGGCCGCCTCGGCACCACGATCGACAAAGCAGAGACCGCCGCGCTCGACAGCCTGAACACCCGGCGTCGGATGCCGTTTCTCGGAGGCGTCGAGAAGACACAGAAAAACGAACTTCAGGGCCACAAGGTCTTTTGTGATGATATTGGCTATATTCAGTACATCGACATGCAAGAGCTGCAACGAATTGCAGAAAAACACGATCTAAACATGATGATTGACGCAATGCCCGGCTCATTTTTGGCGCCGGGCAGACCGGTGGTTGTTCTGGACACAACCGATAAGCTTGAGGATCAGATTTGTAAGAAGATCTCGAACGCATTCGTGATCGGAGAGAACCGGACATTTGACGCAGACCCGCGGTTTGGCCTGATCGTCCTTTCTGAAATTGCAGCCCGTGCACTGTCGCAAGCCGTGAATGACCCCGGCACCGCAATCGTGATCATAGGTCGCTTCGTTCGCCTTTTGACGGCATGGGCAAAACCCATAGGTGACGACGAGAAAATCGAAGAGAAGTTCGACCGCATTATCGTCCCCTCACTTTCCGTGGCGGAAATGTTCGACGATGCCTTCACGGCAATTGCGAGGGATGGAGCCGGGACCGTCGAGGTTGGGATCAGGTTGCAAAAGGCGTTCCTGTCGCTCTCCACACTCGATCACCCCGAGTATAGCGAACATGCAAGCCGCCACTCGGAACTCGCCCTCGAGCGGGCCAAAGCCCAACTCTCCCTAGAGCGGGATTTGACCCGACTGGAACAGATTGCACAGCGCCTCACCTAGACGGCGCGCATCCTGAACACCCCCTTTCCCCCAACGCACGCCCCCGCCATACTGTGCCCCATGACCAATGACCTCCCCTATCGCCCCTGCCCCGGCGTCGTGCTTGTCAACCAAAACGGCCTCATCTTCACAGGTGAGCGCGTCGACACCCCCGGTGCCTTGCAAATGCCTCAAGGCGGCATCGACAAGGGCGAAACCATCGAAAACGCCGCCCTGCGCGAGTTGGAAGAAGAAACC
>JABDQU010000123.1 GCA_013042105.1 Boseongicola sp. | reverse complement strand
GGAAGACCGTGTGCATCAGATCTTCTTCCGTTGTCTCCAACTGACGCCCGACAACATAACCCTGGATCAACTCGGTCACTTCGGCACCAATCATATGGGCACCTAAAAGCTCGCCGGTTTTCTCGTCAAACACGGTCTTCACCATGCCCTCGGCCTCGCCCAAAGCAATCGCCTTGCCGTTGCCGATAAAGGGGAAACGCCCGACTTTGATCTTATAGCCAAGCTCTTTCGCCTTCGCTTCGGTGAACCCGACCGACGCCACTTGAGGATGAC
This sequence comes from Boseongicola sp., assembly GCA_013042105.1. Taxonomy (GTDB): domain Bacteria; phylum Pseudomonadota; class Alphaproteobacteria; order Rhodobacterales; family Rhodobacteraceae; genus Boseongicola. The sequence goes on along the minus strand of JABDQU010000123.1, from coordinate 7,538 downwards.
AATAGGTGCAGCCCGCAATCGTTTCGGGCTTCACGGGGTGAACCTTGTTCTTGCCGGCAATCAGCTCAGCGACCATCGTGCCTTCGTGGCTCGCCTTGTGCGCCAGCCATGGAGCACCCGCGATATCACCAATGGCATAAAGCCCATCTACGCCGGTGCGGCAATATTCATCCGTCACCACGTGGGTGCGGTCGATTTTGACGCCCAACTCTTCCAGCCCAAGCCCCTCAACATTGCCGACGATGCCCACAGCCGAGATGACCGTATCGAACTCCATCTTCTCAACTTTGCCGCCCGCCTCAATGTGCGCCACGACTTTGCCTTTGCCGCGATCAAGCTGCTTCACCATGGATTTCTCCATGATTTTCATGCCTTGCTTGGTAAACGACTTCTTAGCGAAGGCTGAAATCTCAGCGTCTTCCACCGGCAACACGCGGTCCATCACCTCGACCACAGTCGTGTCAGACCCAAGCGTGTTGTAGAAACTTGCAAACTCAATCCCGATCGCACCCGACCCGATCACCAGCAGTTTTTTCGGCATGCGCGGCGGCTGCAACGCGTGCTTGTACGTCCAGACCAAATCGCCGTCGGCTTCCAGTCCGGGCAATTCACGCGCACGTGCGCCCGTTGCCAGAATGATGTTCTTGGCCTGAAGCTCCTCTGTGCCTTTGTCCGTCTTGACCGAAACCTTGCCCTTCGCCGGCAGCGTCGCCGCGCCCACGAAGACCTCAACCTTGTTCTTCTTCATCAGATGGCCAACACCACCGTTCAGCTGTTTGGCCACTGCGCGCGAGCGTTTCACAACAGCGTCCAGATCGTAGTCAACACCGGTCGCGCTCAACCCGAACTCTTTCGCACGGTGCATCAGATGGAACACTTCCGATGACCGCAGCATCGCCTTCGTCGGGATACAGCCCCAGTTCAAGCAAATGCCGCCCATATGTTCGCGCTCGACGATGGCAACCTTCAGGCCCAGTTGGCTCGCACGGATCGCGGCGACATATCCCCCGGGACCGGCTCCGATCACCACCACGTCAAAAGTCTTTGCAGCCATTGGTTTCCTCCTGCGGCGAGATGTTCTACGTTAAACTATCTGCCACAGAATGTTTGCAATGTCACCCGCGTGGCGATGCCGCAGGGGAAGCCCCGCTACCCGGTCAGTGCATTGCTTCAGGGCGTGATTACGCGGCTTCCCCGGCTTTGAGTGCTTCAACCGTTGCACCATAGCCGCCCGCATCCAAAAAGACCGCTTCGGCTTCCGGCGTCTCGCGTGCCAAGGCCGCGTTGCGGTTTGGAAAACGCCCGAACTTGCGCACGACTTCGCGGTGCGCTTTTGCGTGCAACAGGTTCTGTGCGCCCATTTCTGGCATACGAGTCATGATCAACCGCACCGCGCGATCCTGATCGCTCAGACACTCGGCATGGACCAACGGCATGTAAAAGAACTGACGTGCCGGTTCATCGATCTTCAAATCCCAACCGCGCGAAATCGCCGCCTTCGCCGCAGCCCGCGCCAGACCGTCTGTCGCGAAGGCTTTCGGCGTGCCGCGAAACATGTTCCGCGAGAACTGGTCCAGCAAGATAATGTAAGCCAGCGTTCCGGTCGGATAAGTCAGCCAGAGCGACAAAGCCCCATCGCACGCTCGCTGATAAACGTATTCAAACTTGTCTCGGATTTCCTGGTCGAGCGTATCTCCGCCCGCATACCAGCCCTCGGGGCCCTTTTCGTCCAGCCAAAAGGCCAGAATGTCTTCAGGATTGGTCATCATCACACGCCTTATTCCACCCAAAATAATCCCCCGTCATAAAACCGTTACCGAAAGATCATTTTGAATCAAGGGGGTCTGGCGTATTTGCCTCTTCTTCTTCGTCGCTTTCGGCATTTTCGGCATAGTAGTCCTGCGCTGCCTCAACCGCGACCAATGTGCCGGTGGGCATAATAGGTGCATAACTGACCGCCTCATAGTCTTCGGCTTCGTCTTTGTAGACCGAAATACGCTGTGTCATCCGCCATGTCACAAAGGCCGCCATAGCGAACATGAAAAACGCAAGATATGCCCAGAACCCGCCCGGCCCCAGCGCTGTCAACATCCAACCGGTCACCACCGGACCCAGGATCGCCCCAAGCCCGTTAATGAAGATCAATCCCCCTGACGCCGCAGCCATATCCTCAACCTGCAAATAGTCGTTGGTATAGGCAATCAACAGCGCATAAAGCGGATTGGACATGCCGCCCATGATGAAGGCCGCGAACAAGACGACCTCGAATGTGGCGCCGAAGACCAGCCCCAAAAGACCGGCCAGCCCCCCGCCCAAAGCGGCAGCAAGAATGATCAATCGCCGGTCCATGCGGTCCGATAGCCAGCCGAACGGGTATTGGAACACCATACCGCCAATAAAGATCGCCGAGACGAAAAACGAGATTTCCGCCACGCTGAAACCCGCCCGTGTGCCGTAAACCGAAGCCATGCCGAACTGTGCCGCAAACACCGCACCCAAAAGGAACATGCCAACGCATCCAAGCGGCGAGATCTCGTAAATCTGTTTCAGCGTCATCGGCTTGGTGGTCTCAAACGTTGGTGACTTGGTGGCCGACAACAAGATCGGCGCAAATGACAGTGAAACCAGCACCGACGGAATAACGAACAACACAAACCCGGCCGGATCGGCGACGTTCAAAAGCGCCTGACTTGAGACAATCCCCAACATCTGCGCCATCACATAAAGCGACAACGACTGGCCGCGCGTCTCATTCGTGGCCGAGTTGTTCAGCCAACTTTCCGCCGTCACATAAACGCCCGAAAAACAGAACCCAAACACCACGCGCAGCGCGATCCACGCCCAGGGCTCGGTGATCGTCGGATACAGGATCAAAACCGCCGAGATAAACGATCCCAAGGCCGCAAAAACCCGCACATGCCCGACGCGACGGATCATCTCCGGTGCCATCCGAGACCCGAACAGGAAGCCCGCAAAATACGCCGAAGTAATCACCGAAAGCTCGGTCGTCGAGAAATTCTCTATCGCCCCGCGAATACCAATCAGCGATCCCTGAAGGCCGTTACCGACCATCAAAAGAAGGATACCCAGAAGAAGGGCCCATGTGCCGGCGAGAACTTTAAGCATGGCGTAACTCCAAAGGCGCTTGATGCCGATGTGCGCTTAATGCAGGGCTTCTACGCGCTTGGCCGCGACCCTTACGTGGTCGTTTTCAGCCCTTTGGCACCAAAAGTGACGCATCCCCATATGAAAAAAATCTGAACTCATGCGCGACCGCATAAGCGTAAATATCGCGAATTCGTTCAGAGCCCATGAAGGCTGACACAAGCATCATCAACGTCGATTTGGGCAAATGAAAATTCGTCATCAAGGCATCCGCGATCTTGAAGCGATAGCCGGGCGTGATGAAAATATCCGTCGCCCCCTCCCATGCTGCAAGCCTGCCATCCTCCGCCGCTGCCGTCTCAATCAAACGCATCGCAGTTGTGCCAACCGGCACAATCCGCCCTCCACTGGCGCGTGTGTCGTTGATCTCGTCCGCCGCCTGCGCGGTAATCGTGCCGCGTTCGGAATGCATCTTATGCTGTGAAATATCGTCGACCTTCACCGGCAAGAACGTCCCCGCGCCAACGTGCAGGGTCACATAAGTGATCTCGACACCACGCACCGAAAGCGCGTCCATCAGCGCATCATCAAAATGCAATGACGCGGTGGGCGCGGCAACCGCCCCCGTCTTCTTTGCCCAGATCGTCTGATAGTCTTCCTTGTCCTGCGCGTCCGATTTACGCAGCGCCTCTATGTAAGGCGGCAAAGGCATCGCGCCTGCAGCATTCAAAGCCTCGTCGAAGTCGTCGCCCGTCCGATTGAACTTCAAGGCCGCCGTTCCCTCAGCCCGACCCATCACTTCCGCCGACAGATCCTCCGAAAAGCGGATCACTTCCCCGTCCCGCACCTTGCGAAGCGGCTTCAAAAGCGCCATCCAATTCCCGTCCGGCAAAGGATCAAGAAGCGTCGCTTCAATCCGCGCCTCGGTCAGCCCGACCTCACCCATTCGGCTACGGACACCCGAAAGCCGTGCCGGGATCACTTTGGTGTCGTTCAAAACCAACCGATCTCCGGGTGCCAGAAACGACGGCAAATCAATCGCATGCGCCTCGTCGATACGATCCCCTCGCGCCACCAACAGCCGAGACGCGGATCTGGGACGTGCGGGGCGCGTGGCGATCAACCCCTCGGGCAGGTCAAAATCAAAATCGGAAAGCTTCATGGCGCTCAATTCGTTGGAGCCGGGCGACGGAAAATCTCACGCAGCAAACCCGGCGTCAGCACAGACAATGGATTGACGCCGACCGTCGGCGCGTTCGCGGGTCCATTCACACGATAATTGAACCCAAACAAGCCCTCTCCGCGCCGACTGACCAAAGCGCCGACGGAATTCAAGAAATAGAAAGGAGAGACAACGCCCTGCATGTCAATGTCGCGGTTCTCGAAATCATAAATGCCGGCAGCAGAGATCCCAATGGACGCGCCAATCGCGGCGGATTCGTCCAAAACCAACAAATCGGGCGTTAGCCGGAACCGGCCATCTACTGTCAAAAACCGGATCCCCTGCCCGGAAAGCTGATCAATCAGACCCACGACGCTGATCGAGTCCAGCAATGCAGCCATCACCGGCGCATTTTGAATGCGGATATCCTCGACCAGAAACTCGCCACGATACGACCCGGGCCTTGCGTCCACGTCCGGCGTCAAAACGATATCAAGCGCACCACCCGCCGCATTGTCGGTCAGGCCCACAGAGCTCACAACACCTCCGGCATCGTTCGTCTGAAGGCGAATGGCCGTGCCTCCGCTGGCCGGCGCCAACGTGCCACGCACAGCCGTCTGCCCGTTGACGCGCGCCTCGAACTGCCCCGACAGTCCCGCCTGTCCGGCATCAATCTCGCCCGTCAAAGGGGCGAAGGTGATGGTGTCCGAGAGGACGAAACTATCAAGCGAAACCGATATCGGAGCGCGCGCACCGCCCCCTTGGCCCGAAATCGCCGTGCGCGGAAACGCACGGAAATCAAGCGTCCCGCCTTCGATTGAAATCGACGGCGATTGTCCTGCTCCCCGCGGTGTCAGCCGCGCGCGCGCGTCCAGCCATCCTCCGACCCGAACCTGATCGAACACCGCAGCCTCAAGGCTGCCGTCCGCCGCCAGAGACAGTCGCCCGTCCAGAGCCAGACCGGGTGCCGAGATGGCAAGGCTCTCGATTTCCGGAACTTCCGCCAACCGTGCCTGCAATTCAAACCCGCCGGGTGCCTCGGGCGGCTTGTCCCAATTCAGCGCGTCGATTCGCAACCCTAACCCTTGCAAGTCAGAGGTCAGCGACAAAAGCGGCGGCGCATCCGGCTTCACCTCCAAGGTATAATCCGCCCGCGTCTCGCCCCGAAGCAGGCCCTCAGGCAATGGCAAATCAAAGGCCGCCGTCGTCTCCGGGCCAAGCGCCACACGCCCGACAATCCGGCTTCCCGCCGCCCTCGCGCCCTCGCCCAAAGGCTGCCGCCAATCTGCGCTCAAAGGCACGCCGTCCAGTGTCATGGGGCCCGTCAGCCGGACCTGCTCCTCGCTTGCAACCAACGCCAAACTTCGCGACCGCAACTCGCGACCCGGCACAATAACCTGCGACGCGACATCGCTGAACTGCCCCGTCACGCCGTAACTGACCTCGTTGCCGTCAATGCCGTCTTTCAGCGGCAAGGTCACGCGCGCCGTCACATCGCCGACACCACTGGCCAGTTCAATCCCGCGCCCGGCCCGCTCCATCAGACGTAACGGGCGATTGTTAGTCACCGACAAAAGCGCCGGAATGGCACCGCGCGCGCGAATTTCAAATTCGCCAAGCGCCGGTTTCTGTTCGGTGTCCGGCACCCGAAAAGCAGACCCTGAAATCTCGACAAAATCACCGGTCGCCGCCGTGACACCCCCACCCGTCATCAACAGATCAAACACGTCGTCGTGCAACACGCCCCGCCCCGACGCCCCTTCAATCCGGGGCATAGCGCTAAGAAACTGAACCTCGCCGTCCGTGAAATCAAAGGTCAGGCCCAGATCGAGCTTCTCACCCGGCACCTTTCGCACCGCAGCCGTCACATCATTCAACTGACCGGCCTTCACATTCGACGCCAACCAGCCCCGCGTCACCGGAGCCTCGATGATCGGCCAGAAATCCATCACTGTTGACGTGGCAATGCTGGGCGTCATGGCGTCCAGCGAGATCGACCACCCCGCCTCTCCAGCCGCAACAACGCCCCGCGCCCGGATCACCGCGTCGTCGCCTCCCGGAAGCGAAATCTGCGCAAGATCGAGCGTGAACGGATCCAACCGCAGACGCAGATCAGCTTTAACATCGCGCAAGGACACCGGAGCTTCAAAGAAATCCGGACGATCAACGGCCAGATCCGACACCAGGAATTGCCCGACAAACGCCTCTGGCCAGCCCCCGGCAATCTCCGTCAGATACGTGTGCCCCTCCGCCGTCGCCGCCAGAGTTTCAGAAGTGACTGCGATTTCGCTGAAATCAATACGCTGTCGCACCGGGTCATAGTCAAAATACGCCCGCGCCTTCTCAAACCCGATCGGCTCCGTGCCTCCTTCCGGACTGAGCGAGCCATCTGCGATGTCCAAAGCCCCCGACAACCGCGCCAACCCTTCGTCGCGATCATACTCAGCCCGCACCGCCCCCGAAATCGGCGCATCCAGCACCCCAAGCCAGGACAAAACCGGCGACTGTATGGCGATATCGGCCGCCGGAACATCGACCAGCCGCATGCCAACACCGATATCGCGGCTCACCTCGTCAAACGAGAACGACAACTGCACTTCGGCCACATCGTCCGTACCGTTGAACACATCCGACGACACCGACAGCGTCAAACCGCTCTCTACGCGGCGCAACTGCAAAACCGCGTTCGTCGCCTGCCAGATCCGCCCGCTTCGCGCATCCTCCAGCGCCAACACCACGCGCTGTGCCGACACCTCCTGGATCGACGCCAAAGGCCCATCGGTCAACGCCAGTTCCAGGGCCGCCACGATATCCGGCAAACTGAACGCCACCCCGCTCGCTGCCCCTGCACCGCGAAACGCAAAATTCCCATCCGCCGCACGTCGCACAGTCACCTGCGCGCCATTCAACTCGACCTGCTCTGCCGCCAACCGTCCGCGTAACAAAGCCCCCGGCGACAATCGCGCCGACACCCCGTTCAAGACCGCAACAGCTCCGCCACCGGTATCTCCAATGGACACGTTCGCCATGCGCACACGCGGCGCAAGGTCCCGCCCAAGCGTTATGGCCAACTCGCCAATCTCAACCGCACCGTCAGGCAGTCGCGCCGACAAAGACGCCTCAATGTTCTCGCGCAGACCGCTCGGCAAAGGCACCGCCCGATCCGACAGCACCAGCCCTGCCAAAAACAAAACGATGCTGGCGAAAAACACCGTCGACACCAAACCCTTGCCCAATCGCCCATGACGATGCGACCGCTCAATACGGCGCT
>JABDQU010000109.1 GCA_013042105.1 Boseongicola sp. | reverse complement strand
GGTGGCCGCGCGGCCCGTCTCAAACGCAGCGAGACCTGAGCCAACAAAAAAGCGCCCAGGAAACTTCCAAGGCGCTCTTTTTTTCAAAATCCAGATCGGATCAGTCGTCGCGATGAACCTTCTCGCGACGCTCATGACGCTCTTGTGCCTCAAGGCTCATGGTCGCGATCGGACGGGCATCCAGACGCTTCAAAGAGATCGGATCACCGGTCTCATCGCAGTAGCCGTATTCGCCGTTCTCGATTCGACGCAGCGCTGCATCAATCTTCGAAACCAGCTTACGCTGACGGTCGCGCGTTCTCAGTTCCAAAGCGCGATCCGTTTCTTCACTCGCACGGTCCGCAATATCGGGGATGTTGCGGCTGGAATCCTGTAATCCCTCAATTGTCATCTTGCTGTCGCCAAGCAATTCCGACTTCCAGTTCAATAACTTGCGCCGGAAATACTCAAGCTGAAGCTCATTCATGAATGGCTCGTCTTCTGCGGGTGTATAATCGTCCGGAAGGAACACTTCGGCTTTCACATCATTCCCCTTTTTATTCGTCATAATTTGACTCTTCTCCAACGGGTAAACGACCTGCTCCAGTCGTACCAACTGGTGGTTTATGGGCGGCGTTTAACCGATCAAATCGCGCTTGTCACTACACGATCCACGCGCTTGTCGCCGCATCTCACTGCGGCTAGGGTGCGCGCCCAGAGGTTGAAAAAGAACAAGGATGCTCTTGTGAGATTTACCGGAACAAAAGACTACGTCGCCTCTGATGATCTGGCCGTCGCGGTAAACGCCGCTATCACGCTTGAGCGGCCCCTTTTGGTCAAAGGTGAGCCTGGGACCGGCAAAACCGAGCTTGCCCGCCAAGTTGCCGCTGCCCTTGAAATGCCAATCATCGAATGGAACGTAAAATCCACGACACGCGCTCAACAAGGGCTTTACGAATATGATGCGGTGAGCCGCCTGCGTGACAGCCAACTTGGCGACGACCGCGTCGGCGATGTGGCCGCCTATATCCGGCGCGGCAAGTTATGGGAGGCGTTCACCGCGCCCGAACGCACCGTTCTTCTAATCGACGAGATCGACAAAGCCGACATCGAATTCCCAAACGACCTCCTGCAAGAACTCGATCGTATGGAATTTCACGTCTACGAGACCGGAGAATCCATTAAGGCCGTAAACCGCCCCGTCGTCATCATCACGTCGAACAACGAAAAAGAACTCCCCGACGCTTTCCTGCGCCGTTGTTTCTTCCATTACATCCGCTTTCCCGAAATCGACACGCTGAAAGCCATTGTTGATGTCCACTACCCGGGCATCAAGGACAAGTTACTCACAACAGCCCTCACCCAGTTCTACGAGGTTCGCGAAACGCCGGGTCTGAAGAAAAAGCCCTCAACCAGCGAAGTGCTGGACTGGCTGAAACTGCTTCTCGCCGAAGACCTCGATGCCGAGGATTTGCGCCGAGATGGAGCCGATGCCCTACCGAAGCTCCACGGAGCACTCCTGAAGAACGAGCAGGACGTTGCCCTCTTCGAGCGCCTCGCCTTCATGGCACGCGGGCGCAGCTAACATGCTGAGCGTTCTGCTCGACCCGATCCTGCCGGTGTTCGCGATCATGTTCATTGGCTTTTTTGCCGGACGCTTTGGCAAGGTGACCGACGAGGAAGCCCGCGTCCTGAACAAATTCGCGATGACTGTCCTTCTGCCGATCTTCATCTTCCGTGCAGTCGCTCTGGCCCCGATCACCGACTTCAACCTTGCCGCCCTGGCGCTCTATGCAGCGGCACAAGCCGTCCTTTACACCTTCGGCTATCTCCTGGCCCGCAAAGTCTTTCGCCTAGGCGTCTCGGAATCCCTCCTCCTTGGTTTTTGCGGCGTCTTCGCCAACAATGCCTACTATGTCCTGCCCATTGCCAAGCTGCTCTATGGTGACGGAGGCACGCTTCCCGTTGCATCCATCGTCATTATGGACGCCATTCTGGTCTTTGGTGGCACAATGGTCGCCCTTGAAGCCCGCAAGGGACGCGATGCAGGCGCAGGTCTCGCGCTCGTCGCCGCGCGTATCGCGAAACTCCCTCTCATCTGGGCCCTCGCACTTGGACTTGTCGTCTCCGCCGGCTCAATCGCCCTACCCGACCCCATCGACACTTTCACTGCCTTCGTCGGCAACGCCGCCTCGCCCATTGCGCTCTTCGCAATGGGCGTGATCCTGTCTGCTACACCGCTGAAACCCGAACCCGTCGTCCTCGCCACGTCGACAATCAAAGTGGTGATCTTCCCAGCAACAATCGCCCTCCTGCTCTACACCCTGCTGCCGCCCGCCGACACGTTACCGCTGTTCGTGCTAGCAAGCGCCGGACCTTCCGGTGTTATGGCCTTTTCTCTGGCACTCCTTTATTCTGTCCGCACAGACGCCATCATGCAGGTGACCGTCTGGACGTCCGTCCTAACCCTCGCAACGCTGGCCTTCCTCGCATGACCCATGTCCGCCCCCTGACCGCCAACGACAAGCCCGAATGGGCACGGCTTTGGCGCGCGTATTTGGCGTTTTACGAAACCGAACTGCCACAAGAGATCTACGACACCACTTTCGACCGCCTCCTCGGCGACGACCCACAAGATTTCCACGGCCTCATCGCCGAAGTCGACGGCAATCCCGTCGGCCTCACCCACTACCTTTTCCACCGCCACTGCTGGAAGATCGAGAACACCTGCTACCTGCAAGACCTCTACGCCGACCCCGAAGTCCGTGGCCAAGGCATCGGCCGCGCCCTTATCGAAGCCGTCTACAAAGCCGCCGACGAAGCGGGCGCACCTTCCGTCTACTGGCTCACCCAAGACTTCAATACGCAAGCCCGCAAACTCTACGACCGCGTCGGCACCCTTACTCCCTTCATCAAATACGCGCGGCCCTCATGATCCGCGCCCTCAGCCTCATTGCAGCAATGTCCCTCGCCGCCTGCGGAACACCGCAAACCGCACGGCAAGCTACGGGAACCCTCACGCTTCCACCAATGAACACCTTCGCAAACGCGACCCCAGGCCGCCCGACACAATCCAACTCAACCCTAGCCCGAGACTTCATCGACCTCACGTTCACGCTTGAAAACGGCCAAAACCTGCCCGTCTTTACGCGCTTCGAAGGCCCGATAGCTGTTCGTGTTCTTGGCCGCGCCCCAACAAGCCTGACGCGTGATCTCGACAGCCTTATTGAGCGTTTGCGCCGCGAAGCGCGGATCGATATCCAGCGCGCCAATGCCAACGCCGATGCCCAGATCACCGTCCAACCCGTGACGCGCGCCCAAATCCAACGGGTCGCGCCGTCCGCCGCCTGTTTCGTGCGCCCGAATGTGTCGAACTGGTCGGAATACCGGGCGCGCCGCAACGATCCCGAGACCTTCTGGAACCGCCTAACTGAACGTAAAAAGATGGCGATCTTTCTGCCCATCGACGTCAGCCCACAAGAAATCCGCGACTGCCTCCACGAGGAGATTGCTCAGTCTCTCGGGCCCGTGAACGACATCTATCGCCTTACACAATCGGTCTTCAACGACGACAACTTCCACACGGTGCTGACCGGTTTTGACATGTTGATCCTGCGCGCGACCTACGACACTTCACTCAGAACCGGCATGAGCCGTGCAGAAGTGACCGCCCGCCTGCCTGCGATCTTTCAGAGGATTAACCCACGCGGCGGTCGCGCCAGTATCGCGAATATCCGACCTGTGAACCCTGCGTGGCAAGAAGCGATCACAATCGCAACCAACCCCGGCGAAAACCGAGGGCGCCGCTTAACCGCAGCCCGTCGCGCCGTGGTTCTGGCTGGCGGTTTCGGCGCGACCGACACCAGACTCGCCTATTCTCATTACGTGCTCGGCCGCCTTTCACTGGCGCGCAATCCGGATCAAGCGCTCGGAAACTTCCTTGCAGCGGGTAAGATCTACCAAAACCGACCCGATACCGCGATCCACGAAGCCCACGTCGCGATGCAAATCGCCGCCTTTCAGCTTTCTGCCGGTCGTGCCGAAGTCGCGCTCGGCCTCGTCGATCGCAATATCGACACCGTCACACAATCCGAACACGCAGCGCTCTTGTCGCTCCTTCTTCTCATCAAAGCCGAAGCGCTTGCGGTCCTTGATCGCCCCAGCGACTCCGCGACCGCCCAAAACGACGCACTCGCATGGGCCCGGTATGGCTTCGGAAAAGAAGCCGACATCCGCGCCCGCGTCTCAGAAATCCGCGCAATCAGCCCGCGTACAAGATTGGACAGCCCAACATGATCATTCTCGCCTCCGCCATCTTTGGTGTCCTCCTCGGCGTCTCAAACGCCCGCAAACGCAAGGGCAACAGGCTAGATATGGCGCAATACGGCGCAGGCTATGGCATCGCGTTCATGCTGCTCGGCATCCTTGTTACGGTCGTTATCGAACGCATTGTGAGCTAATGTTTCTGCCGTTTTTCGAAGCCCTGAGACGCACCGGCGTTCCCGTAACACTGCGGGAATACCTTGGCTTTCTTGGCGCTCTGGATGCGGACCTTGCGACCTACGACGTCGACGCCTTCTACTATCTCGCCCGCACGATCATGGTCAAAAACGAGGCCCACCTCGACCGTTTCGACCGCGCTTTTGCTGCCAGCTTTGAAGGTGTCGAAGCCATCCCTCTCGAAGCGGTTGTTGACGCGCTCGACCTTCCCGAAGACTGGCTGCGGAAAATGGCCGAAAAGCACCTCAGCCCCGAAGAAAAGGCCGAAATAGAAGCGCTCGGCGGCTTCGATAAATTGATGGAAACCCTGCGCGAACGCCTGAAGGAACAACAGGGGCGTCACCAAGGTGGTTCCAAATGGGTCGGCACTGCTGGCACATCCCCTTTTGGCGCTTATGGCTACAACCCCGAAGGCGTGCGCATTGGTCAAGACCAGTCCCGCCACCAACGTGCCGTGAAAGTCTGGGACAAGCGCAACTTCAAGGACCTCGACGATACCCGCGAGATTGGCACACGCTCTATTAAAGTGGCCCTCAGGCGTTTGCGCCAATGGGCCCGCGAAGGCGCCGACAGCGAGTTGGACCTCGACGGCACTATTCGCGCGACTGCCGAACATGGCTACCTCGACGTCAAAACCCGTCCCGAACGCCGCAATGCCGTAAAGGTTTTACTGTTCCTCGACGTCGGCGGCTCAATGGACGCCCACGTCCAACTTGTCGAAGAACTCTTCTCCGCCGCCAGAAGCGAGTTCAAACACCTGGAACAATATTACTTTCACAACTGTCTTTATGAAGGCGTGTGGCGCGACAACAAACGCCGTTGGAATGCGCAAATCCCAACCTGGGACGTCCTGAATACCTACGGCTCGACTTACAAATGCATCGTCGTCGGCGATGCGGCCATGTCACCTTACGAAATCGCAATTCCTGGTGGCGCGAATGAGCACTGGAACAAAGAGTCGGGTGAGACTTGGTTGCGCCGCATGTCCAAACAATGGCCTGACACGCTCTGGATCAACCCCGTGCCCGAAGGTCATTGGGACTACACCACCTCAACCAACATGATCCGCGAGATCATCGGCGCAGATCGCATGGTCCCTCTGACGCTCGACGGTCTGATGCGCGGGATGCGGCGTTTGGGCTAAGCACCGACGCATTGCCGACGCCCCCCTGCCGCCCCATATATCCCTCATGATCAAGTTTACCCCAATCCTTTTGGCGCTTCTTTACGGCCTCGTGATGTATCGTTTTTCCGTCTGGAGAACGAAACGCGAGCTTGATGCACAGTCGACTGAACTTGCTGACCCCGTATTGAAGGGTCTTATGGATCGTATGGCCGCAGCCCTCGATCTGAAGCGTATCCGCGTGAATATCTACGAGATTGACCCCGTAAACGGACTAGCCGCCCCGGATGGACGGATTTTTCTCACACGCGGTTTTTACAACAAATACAAGGCTGGCGAGGTCACAGCCGAAGAGCTTTCCAGCGTTATTGCCCATGAATTGGGTCATGTTGCTTTGGGACATTCCCGCCGCCGCATGATCGACTTTTCCGGACAAAACGCCTTGCGCACAGCCCTCGCCATGATCATCTCGCGTTTCATCCCCTTTGTGGGTCCGTTCATCGCCAACTTCCTGATGTCACTCCTCGCCGCACGCCTGTCGCGCAAAGATGAATACGAAGCCGACGCCTACGCCTCGGCCCTGTTGGTGAAATCAGGCATCGGCACAGGTCCGCAAAAATCTATGTTCAAAAAGCTGGAAACACTGACCGGAGCAAACGGTGCTGCGACCCCCGTATGGCTCATGAGCCATCCAAAAACGGCCGAGCGTATCGCCGCCATTGAGGCAAACGAAGATCGTTGGTTGCACGGCGGTCAGGACGCATAAACCGTTTTTCCAAGCCTCGGCAAACGCGCGCGTTTCATAAGGCCGCGTGGGTTTGAGGTGTCGATCCCGTGACCGGCCGCTTTGCTCATGACTGCATCAAGAACATCTTTCAGAACCCTAGAATTGCCATGAAATAGCTCGAGAAGAAACGTGTCCGGCGCACGTAGCTGTATGTCGTCACGCGCCAGCGTGCGCGTCGGAAAGTCCTTCAGGTTCAGAGTCAAAAGCTCATCCGCACCGCCATCAATCGCAGCAGCAAGAACATGAACGTCGTCCGCGTCCGGCAGGGACAACCGCGCTTCGGTTTCGGCGGTTGACGACACCATCGACGCTGGAAAAAGCGCTTTGAGTGCAGCAATCTCAACCTCCGCAATCCCGGTCTCACCACGCTTTTCAGCGGCGCGTCGCCACTCTTCTAAAATCCGCTCCGACCAAAGCGGCGTGAACAGACCCCGCGAAGCAGTTCCGATCACGATCTCGCGCAAGACCGTTGGATAAAGAACGCAGGCGTCAATCAGCACCCTCATCCCAGAAGCCGAAAGGTTATCGCTTTCAGGTACCCACTTTCCGCCAAATGCGGATGCTGAGGATGATCCGGCCCGGCAAATCCAGTGCGTAGTATCTGGCACGACCGCCCCGAACGCCCGATACCGCGCAAGCACGCCGCTCGAAACTGCTCCAGATCAGCCGCATGGCTGCACGAACACAAGGTCAGCGTCCCGTCCGCAGACACCAGTGCCGCCCCAAGACGAGCCACCTTCTCATAGGCGCGCAAGCCCGCATCCCGAGCTTGCTTGTGCGGCGCAAAAGCAGGCGGATCACAGATCACTGTCCCAAATTTGCGCCCTTCTTCCGCCAGTGTTGTCATTGCATCGAACGCATCAGCCGTTCTGGTTTCGAAACGATCCGCAACGCCTGTCGCCTTGGCCCCTGCCCAGGCAAGCGTGAGAGCCGCGTTCGATCCGTCCACTGAAATCGCTGATTTTGCCCCCCCTGCGAGAGCAGCCAATGCAAAACCTCCAACGTGTGAAAAGACGTCCAATACGTCCGTATCCTTGGCAAGTCGCGCAACGAAAGTGTGGTTGGGTCTTTGATCGTAGAACAATCCGGTCTTCTGCCCACCGAGCAGATCCGCCATATAGGTCACTCCGTTCATCGGCACCGACACCGGAGCGGTGATCGAGCCACGTATTACTCCCGACGCGTCATCCAAGCCCTCAAGACTACGCGCCCTGCCCGTTCCACTCTTCACGGTCACAGATACACCTGCCACTTCAGCGAGAATGTCCGCTATGTCTTCAAGACGCTCCTCTGCCCAAGCTGCATTGGGTTGAATAACTGCGGCATCTCCGAAGCGATCGATTATCACACCAGGAAGACGATCCGCTTCAGCGTGGATCAGACGATAATACGGCGCATCAAACAAGGCGTTTCGAGTAGCCAAAGCCCGTTTCAATCGCGCTGCAATCCAATGGCGGTCAATATCGGCTTCAGGATCGCGATCCAGCACGCGGGCGAAGATTTTCGATGCAGGATTGACCGTTACCGTCGCAATTGACTTGCGCTCAGCGTCTTCAAGTCTTGCGATTGTGCCAGCGGCAAGACTGCGCGTCCGGCGATCAGTGACCAGTTCGTTATCATAAACCCAAGGAAAACCGCGCCTAATGCGACGGGAGTCTGACTTGGGTTTGAGGCGGATAGTGGGGCGTTCGGTTTTCATGCTGCTCCGTTTAGCGGGAACCGTCCCCGACCGAAAGAGATCAGCGCGCCTTGCGACCCCGAAGCAACGTTCTTACCCAATTTGCACGCAGTCTGCGCGCTTCTACTTCTACAGCCATCAAGTCGATTTCGCCGTTTATGCCTTCGTAACGCATGTCTTATCCTTTCACTACTGTTAGCGGTGACATATGCGCGGCCGCCACTGACAAAAAGTGACGTTTCATCAATCCTGATATGCGGCGCTTGCATGCCATTGCGCGCACCTGGCCCTTCTTCATTGTTAGCGGTAACAAATGATGCTATGGACCCGTCATCTTGGCTTGAGGAGGCTCTGACATGAGTTTGAACAATACAGTCCATCGCGTTACCGAGCGGATCATCGAGAGATCAAATGCCGCGCGAGGCGGCTATCTTGACAAGATTGCACGTGCGCAGGATGCAGGCGTGAAACGTGCGCATCTGTCGTGCGGGAACCAGGCTCATGCCTATGCAGCAATGGGTGATGACAAGGCCACTCTCGTTGCGGACCGCGCGCCGAACATTGGCATTGTGACCGCATATAACGATATGCTATCTGCGCATCAGCCATTCAAAGATTATCCGGACCAGATCAAGGCGGCGGCCCGCCAAGCTGGCGCGACTGCACAAGTTGCGGGTGGCGTCCCAGCCATGTGCGACGGCGTGACCCAAGGCCAGACCGGCATGGAGTTGAGCCTGTTTTCCCGCGATGTGATCGCGCTTGCCACAGGGGTCGCGCTCAGCCACAACACCTTCGATGCAGCGATGTATCTGGGCGTTTGCGACAAAATTGTTCCCGGCCTAGTCATTGCTGCAGCCACGTTCGGCCACATCCCCGGTGTCTTCGTGCCGGCGGGACCAATGGTTTCGGGACTGCCGAACGATGAAAAAGCCAAAGTGCGCCAGCAGTTCGCGGCAGGGGAAATTGGCCGTGACAAGTTGATGGAAGCCGAAATGGCCTCGTATCACGGTCCCGGTACCTGCACATTCTATGGAACTGCGAATTCAAACCAGATGCTGATGGAATTCATGGGCCTTCACTTGCCCGGCGCAAGTTTCGTCAACCCAGGAACGCCTCTGCGCGAAGCACTCACCGTTGAAGCCACTCGGCGCGCAACGGCAATCACGGCTCAAGGCAACGACTACCGCCCAGTATCCGACATTCTCGATGTAAAAGCCTTTGTGAACGGGATCGTTGGTCTGATGGCGACGGGAGGATCGACCAATCTGGTGATCCACTTGCCCGCAATGGCCCGCGCTGCCGGCGTGATCCTTGATATCGAAGATTTCAACGACCTCTCTGCCGCAACCCCTCAGATGGCAAAGGTTTATCCAAACGGTCTAGCCGATGTGAACCACTTCCACGCGGCGGGTGGCCTTGCCTATCTGATCGGCGAACTTTTGGACGCAGGTCTCTTGCACCCTGATACCAGCACCGTCGCAGGCGACGGGCTTGGGCTTTACGCTAGTGAACCAACCTTGAAGAACGGGACACTTTCTTGGATCGACGGCCCGAAGACCAGTTTGAACGACAAAATTGTTCGTCCCGCCGCTGATCCTTTCAAAGACAGCGGAGGACTGCGTGAGCTTAAGGGCAACCTTGGACGTTCTGTTATGAAGGTCTCGGCCGTCGCGCCACAGCACCAGTTCATCGAGGCCCCTGCCCGCATTTTTGAAACACAAGACGCGGTCAAGGACGCTTTCAAGAATGGCGAGCTCACCCAAGATACCATCGTCGTGGTGCGCTTTCAGGGGCCCAAGGCTAATGGCATGCCTGAACTGCATTCGCTGACGCCCATCCTGTCGGTCCTGTTGGCACGCGGCCTGAAAGTTGCGCTTGTGACGGACGGAAGAATGTCTGGTGCAAGCGGCAAGGTCCCTTCCGCCATTCATTTGTCGCCCGAAGGCGCTGACGGCGGACCTATCGCCAAACTGCGAGATGGAGATCTGGTTCGGGTCGACGCAACATCTGGCACCTTAGAATGCCTTGAAGCCGGATTCGAAATGCGCGAACCGGTTGTGCCCGACCTCAGCGGTAATCAGGATGGTCTGGGGCGTGAATTGTTTGCGGCATTCCGAGACCGTTGCGGTTTGGCCGCCGATGGTGCAGGCACTGTCGTCTGATTGAGACATCCAAAGAACGAACGCCTTTAGGCGCGAAAGTCACAGAAAGAACGGAGACACCAAATGACACCTGAAGAAAGCAGCATTCAGGCCGCCGATATCTGCCAGCTGGCCCCGGTGGTCCCGGTTCTTGTCGTCGAAGACGCAGGCTCGGCCGCAGATTTGGCCGCTGCCCTGGTGTCGGGCGGACTACCTTCTCTCGAAGTGACTCTGCGCACGCCTGCAGCCCTGGATGTCATTCGCGAGATGGCAGGCGTTGAGGGCGGTGTTGTTGGTGCCGGGACCCTGCTGTCACCTGCAGACGTGGTTGCGGCCAAAGAGGCAGGCGCGCTGTTCGGTGTCACGCCCGGCACAACAGACAGGCTGATCGACGCCGCGCTGGATGCTGAACTGCCGCTTTTGCCGGGTGCCGCGACGGCAACAGAAGCTTTGCGGTTGTTGGAGCGTGGCTTTTCGATTCAGAAGTTTTTCCCGGCTGAAGCTTCAGGTGGCGTGCCTGCTCTAAAATCCATCGGTGCGCCAATGCCACAGGTTCGATTTTGCCCAACCGGAGGCGTCAGCCTGAAAAACGCACCAGACTATCTTGCGCTGTCTAACACCATTTGCGTCGGTGGCTCTTGGGTAGCCCCCAAGGATGCAGTTGATGCGCATGATTGGGCGCGGATCACCAAACTCGCAACCGAAGCCTCGAAGCTCTAGTTCTGACCTCTGCGCGCCGCCGCGCCGCCACGCCGACCGCGTTTGGCGGGTGGGTTTAAAGCTTCTTTTAGAACGCTCGTCATCGGATGATCAGGGTAGTCGGCACCAAACCGCCCCAGAAGTCTGCGCACCAAAACGCTGCTGTCTTCGCCAATTGGCACGCCGATCGCCCAGTCTAGAAAAATCGATCGGCATTCGGGTTCACCAATGCCATCAATTCGGAAACTTTCATAGATCAAGCCGCGTGGATCGGCAGGGTCATCTTGTCTGGGCATTGCCCACCTCATTCGCAATCGGCACGTAAATGTTACCCGACAGAAGCGTCCGCGCCGATGCTCTTGTCAATAAGATCAGCGACATACTCCGCCGTTTTCGCGATCTTTTTGCTCAAGTCTGCAACGCTTTCGACGTCTAAATCGCGCAAAAGAAAAGCTTCTGCACTCGCACCTGTTGCTTCCGACGTAAGCGCGTCTTTTGAGATAAGCCGCGCTGCAGACTGCACGGTCCAAAAAAGATCAACAGCTGCTCTAAGCACCCTCCCGTCCTCTGGCGACAAATCGAAGACGTCTATTGCCGCACCCAATTGATCACTCAGTGATCGCGCAGCGTCCCTTCGCAACAACGCTCCGGTTTGCGCAAAAAGCTCGATGTCCTGAAGTCGCCCCGGACCGGTTTTTATGTCCAGTGCGGCACCGCCAGGCTTGGCCGTCGCCAGACGAGCACGCATGTCCGCAACGTCAGCAAGAGTTGCCGCCCGATCCAGGGGCTTCGCAAGCAGCGCTCTACGGAAGTCGGAGATTTGTGCTCCCAGGTCCGCGTTTCCGGCGATCACTCGCGCACGCGTCAAAGCAAGATGCTCCCATGTCCAGGCCTCGGTCTCCTGATATGTCTGAAAGGCACCAAATCCCGTCGCAACGGGGCCCTGTCGCCCAGACGGACGCAACCTCATATCGACTTCATAGAGCCGGCCTTCGGCAGTAGGTGCGGAAATCGCGGTCACCAGAGCTTGTGTCAGCCGCGCGTAATAGGCCCGCGTCGCCAATGGCCGACGTCCGTCGGAACTCTCCGCACCATTTGCATCGTAGACGACGATCAAATCGAGATCTGACGCTGCATTCAGCCGCTCTGCCCCAAGCGATCCCATCGCGATCACAACCGCACCGCGTCCCGGTGGAGACCCGTGTTTTGCGGCAAACGTCTCGATCACAAACGGCCAAAGTGCACGCACCACCGCTGTCGCAAGATCCGCATATTGCTGCCCGGCGGCATGCGCATCGATGATACCTCGCAGGTGATGCACGCCTACCCGGAAATGCCACTCTCTCGCCCAGACACGCGCCCTGTCCAAACGTGCCTCATAGTCCTGCAGCCTCACAAGTTCGTCTGTCAGTGAAATTGTCAAACCTTCCGCGCCGGGCCACTCCGAGAAGAACCCACCACCGATGACTGCATCGAACACGGGTGCGTTTCGCGCTAAGTGCTGGCCCAACCCGGGTGCCGTATCCACAATATCGACCACCAGATCGAGCAACTGTGGATTGGCCTCAAAGAGGGAAAAGAGTTGCACGCCCGAAGGAAGGCCAGACAGAAAGCCGTCAAAATTCACAAGCGCCTCGGAGGGCCGTGCGGCGGCGGCAAGACGGTCCAGCAAGACCGGCTCCATGCGCTTGAATATCTCCACCGCCCGCTCAGAGCGTAGGGCCGGATAGCCCTTCCATCGATCAATAACTTCGCGACTAAGCTCGGCAACTTCGGTGCGATTGGTTTTGGACGTCGCCGGACTGCTTGGCGCAAAAAAGCCCTCGGTCAGGCGGTGAACACGCACAAACATCTCCTCGAGTGCCTGCGCGTATTCGCTTGGGTCTTGTCCGGCGAGGCAGGCAAGTCGAGCGAACTCATCCTCTGTGATTGGCAAAACATGTGTTTGCTGATCGGCAACCATCTGCACACGATGCTCCGCCTCGCGCAAAGCACGGTAATCGCTCGCCAGCTGGTCCGCCTCGTCAGAGTTAACCCAACCTTTCGCCGCCAGCACCGAAAGGCCATCTACCGTGCCACGCACCCGCAGTTCAGGATCTCGCCCTCCGGCGATCAGCTGTCGGGTCTGGGTAAAGAACTCAATCTCGCGAATACCGCCTTGGCCAAGCTTCAAATCATGCCCAAGATGGCTGGCCGCTTTGTGGAGCCCCTTATGGTCCCGGATACGCAAACGCATATCATGAGCGTCCTGAATAGCCGCGAAATCAAGGTGCCGTCGCCACACAAAGGGCCGAAGCGTTTCTAAAAACCGCTTGCCCGCCTCAACGTCACCTGCAACCGCCGATGCTTTGATATAAGCCGCCCGCTCCCACGTGCGCCCAAAGGCCTCGTAATATCGTTCGGCGGCCTCCATAGAAATTGCAACTGGCGTAACAGACGCGTCCGGACGAAGTCGCAAGTCGGTTCGGAAAACATAACCGTCTGCCGTTCGTTCGCTCAGTATAGCGGTCATCTTGCGCACCGCGCGCACGAAGCTTGCCCGCGCTTCGCCGTAGTCGTCAGGCTCAAACCGCGTTTCATCATATAAGCAAATGAGATCGATATCCGAACTGTAGTTCAGCTCACCTGCGCCCATTTTCCCCATCGCAAGGACTGACAGCCCTCCCGCGACATCAATGTCCTCAGCCGATTGGCCCGGCAACTTCTTGCGTAAAATCTCTTTGCCAACCGCTGCCTTCAAAGCTCGATCCGTCGCCGCACAGGCAAAGTCCGTCAAGAGGCCGGTCACATCTTCAAGCGCCCAGACGCCGCCCAAATCAGCCAACCCCGCATATAGCGCAACACGCCGTTTCAACTTCCGCAATTGTGCGGCCAGCACATCTTCCGATACCGACTGCGTTTCTTCCAAGAGAGCCCGCCGCACAGTATCAGGCTCTTTGTCTGCCACTTCCAACAGCCAGTCCCCCTCCCGGTGCAGAAGATCAGACAGATAGACTGAAGATCCCGCCGCACCCGCGATCAAATCCGCCAACGCGCCCGTTTTGAGACCGAGTGCAGACAGGTTATCCCGTGCACGATCCTGATCGTGCGCGACCGGCAGACGCCGAATATTTCCCGACAGTGACATGGCGCGACAAAAGCGCGGGCTTGTAGCGCGGTCAAGGGTGTCCAATACTTTCGCGACGGCAGATCAACATATTAAGTTTAAAGTTTCCCACGCTTTGCCTTTGGGGCAGAAACACCGAAAACGAGGGACAAGGGCCAACTCAAATGAGCAAAAGTATGAAACGGGTTATTGCAGCTTTGCAGTCCGCCGGCCTCAACGCTGAAGTCCTTCACATGGCCAATGAGACCCGTACGGCGGCTGATGCCGCGCGCGAAGCGAGCTGCGAGATAGATCAGATCGCCAAGTCAATTATCCTAAGCAGCGAGGTTTCCGGCGAAATCGTCTTGTTCATTACGGCTGGTGGCAATCAGGTCGACATCACCAAAGCTTCTGAAGTCGCCAATGAACCACTGGGCCGCGCAAAGGCTGCCGCCGTCCGGGCCATTACGGGCTTCGCTATCGGAGGTGTTTCACCCGTCGGACACCTAACGCCACCTCGGTCGTTTTTCGATCCGACTCTGCTGAAATTCGATCAAATCTACGCCGCCGCAGGCACGCCTCACCATATTTTCCCAATTTCTCCACACGAACTTCTCAGAATTTCTTCTTCTCATGTATCTGATTTTATTTAACTTTCCAACTTAATGTAAAAAACATTCACATTTTGTCTTGAACACCAGAGCGAGCCGACCGATATGTGAGATGTGAAAGGCATTCACATTAATCGAAACACTTGCATTGGAGCACATCAGATGACGACCGCCACTTTAAACGCAGCCCCAGCCCACCGTGGTTCATGGCTTTCCCGCAGCGAGCAATGGCTCGATGATCGTGGAAAAGGTGCATGGATTGCTGCGATGGTCCTTGGGTTCATCTTTCTCTGGCCAATTGGCCTTGCGCTTCTTGCCTATATGATCTGGAGCAAACGCTTGTTTAACGGAAACTGCGCACGTCGCACCCGCCACGCCCATGTCGCCTTCAAGTCGAGCGGGAATACTGCTTTTGACAGCTACAAGTCGGAAACACTTCGCCGCCTTCAGGAAGAACAGGACCACTTCGAACAATTCCTGGGTCGCCTGCGCGATGCGAAAGACAAAGCAGAATTTGACCAGTTCATGGCCGAGCGCGACAAGCGTAAAAACGACCAGGACGCCGAAACGGTCGACGCCTAAAACAATCGGTGGCCCGCGACAAACGTGGGCCACCTTCACTCATTGAAAGACGTTCAGGACCAAAAAGATGCCTATTCCTCTGCCAGAAACACAGCCCGAGTTCTACGAAGATGTAAATTCGAAGCGCCTTGTTGCGTGGATCATCGACGTGATTGCAATCTCGGCGATTACAGCACTTCTGACGGTCCTTTCTCTCTTTACAGCACTGTTCTTTCTACCTTTTCTATATGCCGCAGTAGGGTTCATTTATCGCTGGATCGGCCTGTCACGGAATTCTGCGACCTTCGGCATGCGCGTAATGTCTGTTGAGTTTCAGAAATCTGACGGGGAAGACTTTGACGGTGCGACCGCCTTCCTTCACACTCTGGGTTATTATGCGTCCGTCGCGATCTTTCCGGCACAACTTGTGTCCATCGTCCTGATGCTGATGAGTGAGCGCAAACAGGGCCTTACAGACATGGTCTTGGGGACGGTCTTGCTGAATATGCGCAACCGCTGATTGCCCGACGAATTGGGTATTGGCGTAAACGCGTGCAGTTGCTAGGCTCTGCACGCAACGACTTTAGGCAAACGAATGCGCCATACCCTTCCGATTGCGCCGCAGTTTTATGTGACCGCTCCCCAGCCGTGCCCCTATCTTGAGGGACGGATGGAACGGAAGTTATTTACGGCTCTTCAGGGCGAATACGCCGAGAAGCTAAACGATACGCTTTCAAAACAGGGGTTTAGACGTTCTCAAAACGTCCTCTACCGCCCCTCATGCGCCGAGTGTTCTGCCTGTCTTTCCGCGCGCATCC
>JABDQU010000107.1 GCA_013042105.1 Boseongicola sp. | reverse complement strand
GCGAGGCGCGCGGTGTCGACGGCGCGTTTCAGGGCGTGTTCGGTGATCTCGGTGGAATGGGCGTAACCGGCGGTTTCGCCTTTGACTGCACGCAATCCAAAGCCTTGTGCCGCGTCATAACTGGCGTTTTTTACGCGTCCGTCGTCGAACGACAGCATTTCAGAGCGTCGGCGTTCGAGGAACAATTCGCCGTCATCGGCCCCTACCACGGCCTCGCGCAGCATCGACAAAGCGCGGGTTTCGTCGAGCAACGTCTCGAACGGGCGGAACGGGGTCGTGTCGGTCATGCGTTTTCCTTTTTCGCGGGGGGGCGGGCGGCCGATTGCCGCAACGCTGTGTCTTGTTCCCATGGGCTTAATATGGTTTCTAGGGCGCCAAGAACAACAGTGCCGTGGGAAGCGATTTTTGCGGTCAGGGAACACCAACAAACACAGGACCATCTTCGACATGCGTCTTTCGACCTTTCTTACCGGACTGGCCGCCTCTTTTGCCGCCACTGGAACCGCTTTCGCTCAGGACCTTCCGATCATTGGCCAACCCGTTGACGGGGAGCTGGGTTTTCAGCCTCAGGCCACGGGAATCATGCAGGATGTTGTCTGGCTGGATAACTTCCTTTTGGTGATCATCACGGTGATCACGCTTTTTGTGCTGGGTCTGCTGCTTTACGTGATTTTGCGCTTCAATCAGAAGTCCAACCCCGAGCCGAAGACATTCACGCACAATACGCCGATTGAGGTGGCCTGGACGGTCGTGCCGATTGTCATTCTGGTTTTCATCGGTGCGTTTTCGCTGCCGGTTCTGTTCAAGGAACAGATCATTCCGGAAGGTGATGTGGTCATCAAGGCAACAGGCTATCAGTGGTACTGGGGCTATGAGTATGTCGAC
Source organism: Boseongicola sp. (assembly GCA_013042105.1). Lineage (GTDB taxonomy): Bacteria > Pseudomonadota > Alphaproteobacteria > Rhodobacterales > Rhodobacteraceae > Boseongicola. The sequence continues at coordinate 4,178 of JABDQU010000107.1, read as the reverse complement.
GAAGGCGTTGAGTTCGAAAGCTACATGATTGGTTCGGATGCCGGTAACATGCTGACGCCTGAGGTTTCTGAAGAGCTTGCGGCAGCTGGTTACACGGATGAGCAGTTCTTGCTGGCGACAGACACATCGATTGTGATCCCGACAGGCAAGATCGTTGTGGTTCAGGTGACCGGTGCGGATGTGATCCACTCTTGGACGATCCCGGCGTTTGGCGTGAAGCAGGATGCGGTTCCCGGTCGTCTGGCTGAGCTTTGGTTCGAGGTCGATGAAGGCATGGAGGGCATTTACTTCGGTCAGTGTTCCGAGCTTTGCGGCCTGAGCCATGCCTACATGCCGATCACCGTAAAGGCTGTGTCTCAGGCGGATTACGACGCCTGGCTGGCTGAAACGAAGGTTGCGCAAGGCATCGTGGACGACAGCGTTCAGGTTGCGTCTGCTGACTAAGGGACGGGTGAATGTCTGATATTTCAGTCAGCGTTACGCGCGATTATGAACCGACGTTCGGGGATTATTTTGCGCTGTTGAAGCCACGGGTGATGTCGCTTGTGGTGTTCACGGCGCTTGTCGGGCTGTTGGTTGCGCCTGTGTCTTTGCATCCGGTCGAGGCTTTTGCGGCGATCCTGTTTATTGCGATTGGCGCTGGTGCGTCTGGTGCTTTGAACATGTGGTATGACGCAGACATTGATGCGGTGATGCGTCGGACGGCGAAGCGTCCGGTGCCATCGGGTCGGGTTGAGCCGGGTGAGGCTTTGGCCATCGGTGTGGGCCTGTCGGGCATTTCGGTTGTGATGCTGGCTTTGGCGACCAACCTGCTGGCGGGTTTCCTGCTGGCATTCACCATTGTTTTCTATGCCGTTGTTTACACCATGTGGCTGAAGCGTTCGACGCCGCAGAACATTGTTATCGGTGGGGCTGCTGGTGCGTTTCCTCCGTTGATTGGCTGGGTTGCGGCGACGGGATCGATCTCGGTTGAAGCGGTGTTGATGTTTGCGGTGATCTTCATGTGGACGCCGCCGCATTTCTGGGCTTTGGCTTTGTTCATGCGCTCGGATTATGACGATGCGGGTGTGCCGATGTTGACGGTGACGCACGGACGTAAGGCGACGCGGAACCACATTCTGGCTTATACGGTTTTGTTGGCGCCTGTGCCGGTCTGGTTGGCTTTGACCAGCGTGGGTGGTCCGGTGACGCTGGTCGTCGCGGTGGCATTGAACGCTTGGTTCCTTGTCGGCGCTTACAAAATTTGGCGTCGCGATGAGGTGATGGCCGAAGAGGACAACTTCAAGGTTGAGAAGGCATTTTTCCGCTTTTCGCTTTACTATCTCTTTGCGCATTTTGGCGCGCTTTTGGTGGATTACGCGCTGAAGGCCGGGGGTGTGATCTGATGGATTTGAAAGCGACTCATGGACTTCATCATCGCCGTTTTTCGCGCAATGTTGGCGTGGCGCTGACGCTGGTGTTTTTTGTGGCCGTGGTCTTTGGACTGACGGTTGTGAAGGTGACGAATGGCGAAGCGGTTCAGGGGTTTGACCATACGGTGCGCCCTGAGTTGGTGCCGGTGGAGGGAAACTGATGTCTGACGTGAAGACACCAATGGATCCGAAGCAAAAGACGGTTTTGCAACTGGTGGGCGTCGTTGTGTTCATGGGCTCTTTGGCCTGGGCGTCGGTGCCTTTGTATGACTGGTTTTGCCGGGTGACGGGCTGGGGCGGTGCGACGGATGTGGCGGAAGCTGCCATGGATGAGCCGCTGGAAGAGACGATCAAGATCCGGTTTGACGCATCGAAAGAGCGCGGCATGCCGTGGGAGTTCACGCCTGTTGAGCGCGAGATGGAAATCCGCATTGGTCAGGAAGGGCTGGCGTTTTACGAAGCCTACAACCCGACCGATCGTCCGATTGCCGGGACGGCCGCTTATAACGTAGCGCCTTTCGCGGGTGGTGCGTTCTTCTCGAAAATCGCGTGTTTCTGCTTTGAGCTTCAGATTCTGGAGCCGGGCGAGCGCGTTTTGATGCCGGTCAGCTTCTTTGTGGAGCCGGAAATTCTCGATGACCCCGACGCGAGTCATGTCTCGGTCATCACGCTGAGCTATACGTTCTATGAAACAGACCTGCCGGAGGATTATGCTCCGAAGCAGGCGGCGCTGGTCACGGATGGTGATACAGTGCAAGATATCAACTAAACGCCCGAGGGAACCTCTAACATGGCGCATGCTAAGAACCACGATTATCACATTCTAAGCCCTTCGATCTGGCCGCTGCTTGGCTCGGTCGGTGGCTTTGTCATGCTCTTTGGGGCGGTGCTGTGGATGCACCAGATCACCCCGTTCATGTTCTTCATCGGACTGGCGGTGGTTCTCTACGTGATGTTCGCGTGGTGGTCCGAGGTTGTGTCCGAAAGCCGGATTGGCGATCACACGCCGGTTGTGCGGCTTGGGCTTCGCTATGGGTTTATCCTGTTCATCATGTCCGAGATTATGTTCTTCGCGGCGTGGTTCTGGAGCTTTTTCAAGCATGCGATTTATCCGATGCACCCTGAGGGGCTGTCGCCTGCGGTGGACGGTGTCTGGCCGCCAGTCGGCATCGAGACCTTCGATCCGTGGCATTTGCCTTTGATCAACACGTTGATCCTGCTGTGTTCCGGTGCTGCGGCGACTTGGGCGCACCATGCGCTGGCGCATGAGAACAATCGCAAGGACGTAGCATCCGGGCTTATTCTGGCGGTTTTGCTGGGTGTATTGTTCACTGGCTTCCAGATTTACGAATATACCCATGCGGCCTTCGGGTTCTCGGGGAACATTTATGGCGCGAACTTCTTCATGGCGACGGGCTTCCACGGGTTCCATGTGGTGGTCGGCACGATCTTCCTGTTCGTTTGCTATATGCGTCTGCGGGCCGGGGATTTCACGCCTGAGAAGCATGTCGGGTTCGAGGCGGCGGCCTGGTACTGGCACTTTGTGGACGTGGTCTGGTTGTTCCTTTTCGCCGCGATTTACGTCTGGGGCGGCTAAACAGGATTTCTTTGCCTCCGGCGGGGATATTTTGAAACAGAAGAAGGCGCGGGGAGTTTTCCGCGCCTTTTGCTTGGGAGAAGCGTGGCATGTCTGTCGAGGATACGGACAAGATCGACATTATTACCAAGGGTGAGGACGGGGCGGTGACATTGTTCATCACGGATCATTTGCCGTGGGGGGACGGCGCGCATCTGGTGGCGTTGCAGGCGAAGCTGAACCGGTATCTGGAGTTCGTGGAGAGCGGGCAGCATCTGGAGCATGGGGATGTGGCGCCGGGTGCGCCAGTGCGTATTAAGGTCGTGGCGAAGTTTCCACCCGATGACGAAGGGGAGCAGTTCTTGTTCAAGGCGGGCGAGATCACCGCGCCGATGGGGGTTGCATTGACCTATGAGGTGGCGGGCTGATGCGGTTAGTGGTGCCTTTGATTTTTGGAATTCTGGGCTGCGCAGTGTTGGTGACCCTTGGGTCCTGGCAGTTGGAGCGTCTGGCGTGGAAGACGGCGCTGTTGGATGAGATCGAGGCGCGGATCGGGGCGGAGCCGGTCGCGTTGCCGGATGTCTTTGATGTGGAGGCGGATCGGTTTTTGCCGGTGGTTGTCTCGGGGCGGACGTTGGGTGCTGAGTTGGTGGCTTTGACCTCGGTGCAGGGGGTTGGGCCGGGGTATCGGATTGTGTCGGCGTTTGAGACGGATGGCGGTCGGCTGATCATGGTGGATGAAGGGTTTGTGCCTTCGGATGCCCGTGATGTTGAGCGGCCCGGTGTTGCTATGTCCGTTGTGGGTAATCTCCATTGGCCGCGCGAGGTGGACAGTTTTACGCCTGAGCCCGATTTGGCGAAGGGGTTGGTTTTTGCCCGGGATGTTGAGGTGATGGCGACAGCTTTGGGGACGGAAGCGGTGCTGTTAGTGGTGCGCGATGTGTCGGGAACGGACCTGCGCGCGACGCCTTTGCCGGTGACCAGCACGGGCATTCCGAACAACCATCTCGGCTATGCGGTTCAGTGGTTTGGGCTGGCAATTGTCTGGGCGGGGATGACGGCGTTTTTTCTTTGGGGTATGAGGCGGGGAGGCCGTGAGGACATGACATGAAATACGTATCGACCCGGGGACAGGCTCCGGTTCTGAGCTTTGAGCAAACAATGCTGACTGGCTTGGCGCGGGATGGGGG
>JABDQU010000106.1 GCA_013042105.1 Boseongicola sp. | reverse complement strand
GGCGCCGACGTCGCCACCGCGTAATATGACGGGGCTGCATCCACCTCGACCGCCGCGTTGTTCACCCAAATCCCGAACCGCTTATCCTTGCGTCGGATCGTGATCGGCGCTTGCGGCCCTTGAACCGTGACAATCACCTGCAAAGGCGGCCCATCCGGCAAAGGCGCCGCCCGCTTCACGGCCCCAAAAATCAGAATCTCCGAGCCGTCAAAATTCGTCGTGATCTGCACCGAATCCTGGCTGAGACCCGCGACCACTTCTTCTGCCTGCGCAGGCAGCGCGAAGGCGATCAAAAGGCACAGCACCCGGATCATCAGTGACCCCCCGCCGCGCCCAGCGAATACAACTCCGATGGCATCACCAACAGATCAAACGCCAGCTTGCCACAGACCAACAACACCATCGCCGCAAGCAAAATCCGCAATTGCTCCGCTGGCAGTCGCGCACCGATCTTCGTGCCAATCTGCGCTCCGATCACACCACCGACCAGCAGCAATACCGCCAGAACTACGTCCACCGTGAAGTTCGTCGTTGCATGCAACAGCGTCGTAAACCCGGTCACGAAAATAATCTGAAACAGCGAGGTGCCCACAACGACCTTGGTTGGCATCCCCAACAGATAAATCATCGCCGGAACCATGATAAACCCGCCGCCCACACCCATAATCGCGGCCAGAATACCCACGAAGACACCCACCAGAACCGGTGGAATAACCGAGATATACAGCCCCGAGGTGCGGAACTTCATCTTGAAAGGCAGGTTATGCACCCAATTGTGCCGCTTGCGGGCAGGGGGCTTGCCACTGCGCGTCTTGATGATCGCATTCAGGCTTTCGATGAACATCAATCCACCGATAATCCCGAGGAAAACCACGTAGCAAAGCTTCACAAGCAGATCGACCTGCCCCATCGCCTTCAACGTATTAAACAGCTGCACACCCAAGGCTGCCCCGACCAGACCACCGATCAGCAGCACCGTGCCCATTCGCAGATCGACCGACTTACGCCTCAGATGCGCAAGCACGCCCGAAAACGACGATGCAACGATTTGGTTGGCTTCAGTTGCAACCGCGACAGCGGGCGGAATGCCGATGAAGAACAACAGCGGCGTCATCAGAAAACCACCGCCCACGCCGAACATACCAGACAACACACCGACCATGCCGCCGAGCCCCAGAAGGAGGAACGCGTTGACCGAAACCTCGGCGATGGGAAGGTAAATTTGCATGGCTTCCTTTACGCCTGCTGTGGCACTCTAATCAACGCCCAAATGGTCAATCCCGATAAGGCCAGCTGCGACAATTCGGAGCGATCAGCCCGTCCGGGCCTTAGCGTTCCTTGACATAGGGTTCGCCGCCAGCCCGCGGAGGGATCGCCTTGCCGACAAATCCGGCCAAAATGACGACCGTCAGAATATATGGCAACGCATCCAGAAGCTGTCCGGGAATGTCGATTTGCACCAACCGCTCCACCGCATCGGGGCGCAGCGCCATCGCCTGCAGGAACCCGAACAACAGACACGCCCAAAGCGCATACCAAGGCCGCCATTTCGCGAAAATCAACGCCGCCAGCGCGATAAAGCCCCGTCCTGATGACATATCTTTCACGAATCCGGCCTGAAGCCCGGTCGCAAGATAGGCTCCCGCCATGCCGCACAGGATCCCGCAAATCGCGACGGCCGCATAGCGCAGGCCCACGACTGATACGCCTGCCGTATCAACAGCCGCCGGGTTCTCGCCCACAGCGCGAAGGCGCAGACCAAACCGTGTGCGGAACAGAACATACCACGTCAGCGGCACCATCAGGAAACCAACATAAACAAGGATCGAGTGTCCCGAAATCAATTCGGAATAAATCTGCTGAAACCAGGTGGCTTCCTTTATCAAAATCGAAAGAGGCTGCCCCGCGGCCTCTGCTTCTGTCGGGCCGATTGCAAAAGGAAGTTCGATTTTCGTGAACCGCGCATTAGGTCCAAAATCTGACAAAGACGGCGTCCGCCCGCCCTGACTGAACCAGTCCTGCGCAATCAGGACCGTCAGGCCCGCCGCCAGAAAGTTGATCGCCACGCCTGAAATCAACTGGTTGCCCCGGAACGTGATCGACGCCAGCCCGTGGATGATCGACAAGGCAATTGACGCCCCGATACCGGCCAACAGGCCAATCCAGACATTGCCCGTCAGCGCCGCAATCGCCGCCGAGAAAAACGCCGCCGCCAACATCTTGCCTTCAAGCCCGATGTCGAAAATGCCTGCGCGCTCGGAAAACAGACCTGCAAGACAGGCAAATAACAGCGGGATCGCAAAGCGAACGGCGGTGTCGGAGATCTGAAGGAAGGTGAGAAAATCCATGTCCGTTACTCCGCCGGTTTCGCGACGGTAGTCGCAGCTTCGGGCGCCTTGCGCCGGAACAACAGGAACAGCTTCTCAAGCGGCATGCGGACCATATTGTCCAAAGCGCCCGTGAACAGGATCACCAATGCCTGAATAACCACGATCAACTCACGCGGCACGTTGGTCCACAGGCTCAACTCCGCCCCGCCCTGATACAGGAACCCAAACAGCAGCGCCGCCAGCAGCACACCAAGCGGATGCGACCGCCCCATAAGCGCCACGGCAATTCCAATAAACCCGGCCCCCTCGACCGAGTTCAAAACCAATCGCTCGGCCTCACCCATGACCGCGTTGATCGCCATCATGCCGGACAAACCACCGGAAATCAGCATCGCAATCATGATGATCTTGGTCGGCGAAATACCCGCATAAAGTGCTGCCGGTTCGCTGTGTCCATAAGCGCGGATCGCATAGCCAAGCCGCGTGCGCCAAATCAGCAACCAGACTGCGAAACACGACAAAAGCGCGATGAAGAACGTCACGTTAGCAGGCGCCCCCCGGAAGGCCGGTTTCTCGCCAAAGCTGAACATATCCTGGAAGGTCGGCAGGTGCGTGCCTTCCGGAAACTTCGCTGTCGCCGGGTCCATCGCGCCCGCAGGCTTCAACACCTCGACCAGCAAAAACACCAAAAGCGAGCCTGCAATGAAATTGAACATGATCGTCGTGATCACGATGTGGCTGCCGCGTTTGGCCTGCAAATACGCCGGGATCGCTGCCCATGCGGCGCCGAACAACGCACCACCAATCAGCGCGACGGGCAGGGCCAAAATCCAATGGGGGAAGGGGATAAACAGACACACCAGCGCCACACCCACGCCGCCCAACATCGCCTGACCCTCGCCACCGATATTGAACATCCGCGCATGAAACGCCACGGCAACCGCAAGGCCCGTGAAGATGAAATTCGTCGCATAATAAAGGGTATAGCCCCACCCATAGGACGACCCGAGCGCGCCGGTAACCATCGTATTCAAGGCCGCAACCGGGTCTTCACCGATCGCAACGATCACGCCCGCCGAGATCGCAAAGGCGATCAGGATCGAGATCAGCGGGATTAACAGGGCGTCCGCCCACTTTGGGATTACATCCATGTCTTCAGGCCCCCTGTCCCGGATTTCCAACCCGCATCGCACCGGTTGAGCCCGTCGCCAACGGCGACCGCCCCGTGTCCGTCACACCGGCCATCAACAGACCCAACTCGCGCTCGTCCGTCTGCCCGGCGATCCGCTCGCCCATGATCTGACCGTCAAACAT
>JABDQU010000105.1 GCA_013042105.1 Boseongicola sp. | reverse complement strand
TGGTGCCAGCCGTGTTGCAAGCCAAGCACGCTTGTCGTCGCCTTGGGTAAACCGAAACCTGTCATGCAACCTGAAGGCGCCATCGGCCCAAAGCTCAATCTCGACGGGTTTGATGCGAAAACCGCCCCAATGAGGTGGTCGTTTCGGGTTAAGCCCTTGCAGCGCGCCCTGTTTTGCGACCTCGGCCATCAGGGTGCCGCGGTTCTTCAAGGGGCGGGATTGTTCCGAAGCCCAGGCCCCGATGCGGCTTTCAAGCGCGCGGGAGTTGTAGTAGGCATCCGCTTTTTCGCCCTCTTCACGCGTGACCAGACCGCGCACGCGGACCTGACGGCGCAGGCTTTTCCAGTGCATGACAAAGGCGGCGCGGGGATTGGCGGCAAGTTCTTGCCCCTTGGCGCTGTCGTAGTTGGTGTAAAAGACGAAGGCGTCGTCTTCGATGTCTTTCAAAAGCACCATGCGCACGTTGGGAAGACCGCTTGGGTCAACGGTTGAAAGGGCAATGGCGTTGGCGTCGTTCGGCTCGGTTTCCCATGCCTCTTTCTGCCAGCGACGAATGATCTCAAACGGGCTGTCGCCATCGAATATGCCGGTTCTTTCGCTCATCTCGCGCGCTCCTCTTGATGCGGGGGTGTTCATGGCATAGACCCAACGCAGCGTAAACGGGCTGAGGGACAAGGCCATGACCGCAGGGTTAATGACGGGTAAACGCGGCCTCATCATGGGGTTGGCAAACGATAAATCTATCGCATGGGGGATTGCAAAGGCACTGGCCGATCAGGGCGCAGAGCTTGCATTTTCCTATCAGGGGGACGCGCTGAGAAAGCGGGTCGATCCTTTGGCGGCGTCTTTGGGGTCGGACATTGTTCTGCCTTGCGATGTCGGTGATGGCGACAGCATTGATGAGCTGTTTGACGCTTTGAAAGAGCGCTGGGGCAAGTTGGACTTCGTCGTCCATGCCATTGGTTTTTCTGACAAAAGCGAGCTTCGGGGTCGTTATGTCGACACCAGCCGCGACAACTTCAAACAGACGATGGATATCTCGGTGTTCTCGTTTACAGCCGTGTGTCGCCGCGCGTGTTCGATGATGCCGGATGGCGGATCGCTTTTGACGATGACGTATTATGGGGCGGAAAAAGTCATGCCGCATTATAACGTCATGGGTGTTGCGAAGGCGGCATTGGAGGCGAGTGTGCGGTATATTGCCGAGGACCTTGGCAAGGACAACATTCGCTGTAACGCCATATCGGCGGGCACGATTAAGACGCTGGCGGCCTCGGGGATCGGCGATTTCCGATATATTCTGAAATGGAATGAGTTGAATTCGCCGATGCGGCGGAACGTTTCGATTGAGGATGTGGGTGGATCGGCGCTGTATTTGCTGAGTGATTTGGGACGCGGTGTGACCGGTGAGGTGCATCACGTGGACTCTGGGTATCATGTTGTTGGCATGAAGAACCCCGAAGCGCCCGATATGACACTGGAGCGCAAGGAATGAGCGACCAGCTGCCACACGAAAAGGGGTTTCACGTCTCGTGGGACCAGATTCACCGCGATTCCCGCGCGTTGGCGTGGCGTTTAGATGGTCGCGGGCCGGATGACGGGGCGTGGCGCGCGATTGTGGCGATCACGCGAGGCGGAATGGCCCCTGCGATGATTGTGGCGCGCGAGTTGGATGTGCGCACGGTCGATACGATCTCGGTGAAATCCTATGATCATCAGGCGCAGTCTGAGGCTCAGGTTTTGAAGGCGCCGGATGATGACATGATGGGCGACGGGACCGGGATTTTGGTGCTCGACGATCTGGTGGACAGCGGCAAGACCTTGGAATTGGTGCGGTCTTTGTATCCGAACGCGCATTTTGCGACCGTTTATGCCAAGCCGAAGGGCGAACCGATGGTGGATACATTCATCACGGGTGTGTCTCAGGACACGTGGATTTTCTTTCCGTGGGACATGGCTCTGCAATATGTTGAGCCTTATCGCGGCAAGGATTGATGCGCGTTCAACCGGCGATGGCTGGGACGGAGGCGCCTCCGGTGATGGAGGCGCGTCGTTGGATTGCTGGCGTTGAGTTTCCAGTTGAGCGACCCCTTTTAAACGTTTCACAGGCCGCGCCGGTCGATGTGCCGCCTTTGGCTTTGCGCGAGGCGATTGCGCGGTTTGCCGTTGAGGTGCCTCAGGCGCATTTGTATGGGCCGGTTCTGGGCATGCCTGAGTTGCGGGAGGCCGTGGCTTCGGAGTGGTCGGATGCTTATGGCGGCACGGTGGATGGCGGCGATGTGGCAATCACATCGGGGTGCAATCAGGCGTTTGCGGCGGCAGTGGCGACTTTGGCGGCTGCGGGGGATGAAGTTCTTCTGCCAACACCTTGGTATTTCAATCATAAAATGTGGCTGGATATGTCCGGGATACGGGCTGTTCCGGTGCCTTGTGGAGCGGGTATGCTGCCCGATCTGGAGGCGGCGACCGCCCTGATCACCGACAGGACGCGGGCGATTGTGCTGGTGACGCCAAACAATCCGACGGGGGCCGAGTATCCTGCAGGGTTGGTGCGTGCGTTTTACGCGTTGTGCCGGGAGCGTGGGATCACGTTGATCGTCGATGAGACCTATCGCGACTTTCATTCGCTTGAGGGCGCGCCGCATGATCTGTTCACCGATCCAGACTGGCGCGAGACGCTGATTCAGCTTTATTCGTTTTCCAAGGCTTATCGGCTGACGGGGCATCGGGTCGGAGCGATGGTCGCGTCCCCTGCCCGGTTGGCCGAGGTTGAGAAGTTCCTTGATACGGTGTCGATTTGCGCCAATCAGCTTGGTCAGATGGCCGCCCTTTGGGGGATGCAGAACCTGCGGCAATGGCTGGGCGGTGAGCGCGCCGAGATACTGGCGCGGCGCGCGGCGGTCGAGACGCATATCGGGGCCCTGCCCGAGTGGGAGATTTTGGGCGTCGGGGCGTATTTTGCCTATATGCGGCATCCCTATGAGATGACTTCGGATGTGCTGGCCAAGCGGTTGGTGTCGGAGGCGTCGGTGCTGGCGCTGCCGGGGACCATGTTCACGCCGGACGGCGATGCGCTGGGGCAGCAGAGCCTGCGGATTGCGTTTGCCAATATCGATGCGGACGGGATCCGCGAACTGGCGCGTCGGCTGGCATCACTTACTCTTTAAGGGCCCGCCTCTTGCACGGGCTTTGGCGCTCGCGTAGGAAGTCGCGACCGTTGCAGAAGGACCCGCAAAAATGGCTAAGAAAAAGGCGTCAAACGTCTTCGTCTGGATCATCATGGTGCTGCTTATCGCAGGCCTTGCCGGGTTCGGCGCGACCAACTTTGGCGGGTCGGTCAGGAACGTGGCAACCGTGGGAGATACCGACGTCAGCGCAGAGACGTTTGCGCGCACTTTGCAGGCGCAGTTGCGCAGTTACCAGCAGGTTACGGGTCAGGCTTTGACGGTGCAGCAAGCGCGCGAGTTCGGCTTTGATCGCGCCGCACTTGGTCAGGTCGTCCGGGATGCGGCACTGTTGAACGCAACGGCTGAGGCCGGGATTTCGGTTGGCGATGAGAACGTGGCCCGCGAAGTTGCGTCCAGTTCAGCGTTTCAGGGCTTGTCGGGCGAGTTTGACCGCGAAACATATGAATTTGCGCTGCGTCAGAACGGTGTCTCGGTGCGTGAATACGAGACAGAAATCCGCGATGGAATTTCCAGCGGGCTGTTGCGCACCGCGGTGCAGTCGGGTGTGCGCACGCCGGATATATTTACAGATACGCTATTCAATTATGCCCGCGAGGCGCGAGACATCACATGGGCGCGTTTGACGCGCGATGATCTTGAGGAACCGCTGGCGGAGCCGTCGGACGCCGAGTTGCGGGCGTTCCACACCGAAAACCCGGCGCCTTTCACCCAAGGCGAGACGCGGGTCATCAATTACGCTTGGCTGACGCCGGATATGATTGTCGACAACATCGAGGTCGACGACGCGCAAGTGCGCGCGCTTTATGACGGGCGGCTCAGCTTTTATGTGCGCCCAGAGCGGCGGATCATCGAGCGGTTGGTTTTCGCCACCGAAGCTGAGGCCGTTGCTGCAAAGGCGCGGATAGATGCGGAAGACGCGACCTTTGAGGACCTGGTCAATGAGCGTGGTCTGACGCTGGATGATGTGGACCTTGGTGATGTCGAGATTGACGAGCTTGGGGACGCGGGTGCTGCGTTGTTTGCGCTGGAAGAGCCGGGTGTTGCCGGGCCTTTGCCGTCGTCTCTGGGCCCTGCCCTTTACCGGATGAATGCGATTTTGAGCGCACAGGAAACGACCTTTGACGAAGCACGTGAGGAATTGGCGGCAGAGGCGGCTGCGGATCGCGCACGGCGCATCATTCTGGAAGGTCAGGCGCAGGTCGAGGACCTGATTGCGGGCGGTGCCACGCCTGCGCAACTGGCTGAGCGCACAGATATGCAGGCCGGCACGATCAACTGGCGCGAGGATGTGACGGACGGGATCGCGGCTTATGATGCGTTCCGGCTGGCGGCAGCAAGTGCCGAGGTCGGAGCCTTTGCCGAGGTTGGTGAGCTGGACGATGGCGGAATTTTCGTGCTGTCGCTGGAAGAGATTTTGCCACCCGAGCTGTTGCCTTTCGAAAGCCTGCGCGGCGAGGTCGTCGAAGCGTGGGAAGCGGCTGAGACAGAAGCCGCTCTGAGTGCGCAGGCCGAGGCTTACGCCGAGCGTTTGCGCGGCGGTGCCGAGATGGCTGGTTTGGGTTTGCGCCTTGAGACGGATCGCGGGTTGGAGCGCAACGGTTTCGTCGATGGCACGCCTCCCGGGTTTACCGATCAGGTGTTTGACATGGACGCGGGCGAAGTGCGGGTTCTGACGGAAGCTGGAGAAGCCTGGCTGGTGCGGCTGGATGCGATTGCTGCGCCTGATCCAAACACGCCCGAAGCGCAGTTGGTGATCGCTCAGTTCGGACAGGAGACGGCGCGCGAGTTGTCCGAAAGTCTGCTGGCGGCCTTTACGCAAGCGGTGCTGAGCGAAACAGAAGTGTCGATCAATCAGCCCGGCATTGACGCTGTAACGGCCAGCGCACCCTGATGAGTTTGCTTCCGGCCTTTGACGACTTTGCACGCGGCTATAACGCGGGCGAGAACCAGCTGGTTTTCACACGGCTTGCGGCGGATTTGGATACGCCTGTTTCGCTGATGCTGAAGCTGACCGGGGCGCAGGCGGATGCTTTTGTGCTGGAGTCGGTGACGGGTGGCGAGGTGCGCGGGCGCTATTCGATCATTGGGATGAAGCCGGATTTGATCTGGGAATGTCATGGGACCACGGCCCGGATCAATCGCAATGCGCGGTTTGATCGGGACGATTTTTTAGACGAAACGCTTGATCCTCTGGCATCGCTGCGCAGTCTGATTGCGGAAAGTCGGATCGACTTGCCCGCCGGGTTGCCGGGGGCTTCTGCCGGGCTGTTCGGGTATCTGGGCTATGACATGATCCGTCTGGTTGAGCATTTGCCCGATGTGAACCCGGATGTTCTGGGTGTGCCGGATGCGATCATGCTACGACCGTCTGTCGTCGCGGTATTGGACGGTGTGAAGGGCGAAGTGATCGTCTGTGCACCGGCATGGGTGTCGTCAGGGCTGAATGCGCGGGCGGCTTATGCGCAGGCGGCGGAACGGGTGATGGATGCGGTGCGCGATATGGAGCGCGGTGTTCCGGGCGGAGATCGTGATCTGGGCGAGGAGTTTGTCGCACCGGAGCCGGTGTCGAATTTCGCGAAGGCGGATTATCTGGCGGCCGTTGAGACGGCGCGCGAATATATCAAGGCGGGCGATATTTTTCAGGTGGTGCCGTCGCAGCGGTGGTCTCAGCCGTTTCCTTTGGCCCCCTTCTCGCTTTATCGCTCGCTCAGGCGCACGAACCCATCGCCGTTCATGTTCCATTTCGACTTTGGTGGGTTTCAGGTAATCGGCGCCAGCCCGGAGATTTTGGTGCGGGTGTTTGACGGTGAGGTCACAGTGCGCCCGATTGCGGGCACGCGACCGCGCGGGGCCACGCCTGAGGAGGACCGCGCGTTTGAAGCGGATCTGATGGGCGACGAGAAGGAATTGGCTGAACATCTGATGCTTCTGGATTTGGGGCGCAATGACGTGGGTCGGGTTGCCAAGATCGGTTCCGTGCGCCCCACGGAAGAGTTCATCGTCGAGCATTACTCTCATGTGATGCATATCGTCTCGAATGTCGTCGGTGAGTTGCGTGACGATGAGGACGCTTTGTCCGCGTTGCTGGCGGGTTTGCCTGCGGGGACTGTTTCTGGTGCGCCGAAGGTGCGGGCGATGGAGATCATCGACGAGTTGGAGCCGGAAAAGCGTGGCGTTTATGGCGGCGGTGTCGGGTATTTCTCGGCCGGGGGCGATATGGATATGTGTATTGCCTTGCGCACGGCTGTGTTGAAGGACGAGACCTTGTATGTGCAGGCGGGTGGCGGTGTTGTTTGGGACAGCGATCCGGAAGCTGAGTACGAGGAAACCGTCAACAAGAGCCGGGCTATTCGCAAAGCCGCAGAAGATGCCGGGCGGTTTGAGCGCAGCGGGAACGGGTAGTTTTCAGGGGCTTCGCC
>JABDQU010000102.1 GCA_013042105.1 Boseongicola sp. | reverse complement strand
TACGTTGAGGGGCGGCCGATGCCGAGCTCTTCCATGCGTTTGACCAGTGTCGCCTCGGTGTAGCGGGGCGGGGGCTGGGTGAAATGTTGCTCGGGCGAGATGGACTTCTTGTCGGTTTTTTCGCCTTCCATGATCTGCGGAAGACGCTTGTCGTCGTCATCTACAACGTCGTCCCGGCCTTCTTCATAAACGCGAATAAATCCATCAAAAAGAACGACTTGACCGGTCGCGCGCAGTTCTACCTGACCGTCGCGGCTGGCGATGTCGACGGTTGTGCGCTCCATCCGGGCGGCGGCCATCTGGCTGGCCAGCGTGCGCTTCCAGATGAGGTCGTAGAGCTTCTTTTGGTCGGCGTCGCGCAAGGCGAGGCTCTCGGCGTCCGCGGTCATCTCGGTCGGGCGGATACACTCGTGCGCCTCTTGCGCGTTCTTGGCCTTGTTCTTGTAGATGCGCGGGCTGTCAGGGACATACTTTGCGTTGTAGCGGTCTTTGATCGCGTCGCGGGCGGCGGTGACGGCTTCGGGGGCCATGTCGATGCCGTCGGTCCGCATGTAGGTGATGTGCCCGGCCTCGTAGAGACGCTGGGCGACCTGCATGGTCTGGCGCGCGCCGAAGCCGAATTTGCGGCTGGCCTCTTGTTGCAACGTCGAGGTCATGAAGGGCGGCGACGGGTTGCGGTTGGCGGGTTTCGCCTCGACCGATTTTACCGTGAGGTCGCGACTTTCGATGGCCTGAACGGCAATTTCGGCGGCGGTTTCGTTCGGGATGTCGAATTTATCGAGCTTTTTGCCGCCAAGGACGGTGAGCCGGGCCTCAAAATCCTGACCACGCGGTGTGGAAAGCATGGATTTCACGGTCCAGTATTCCTGCGCGCGGAATTTTTCGATCTCCATCTCGCGTTCGACGATCAGGCGCAGGCAGACCGATTGAACGCGTCCGGCGGATTTGGCACCAGGCAATTTGCGCCACAATACAGGAGAAAGGTTAAAGCCGACTAAATAGTCGAGTGCGCGGCGGGCAAGGTAGGCTTCGACCAGATCGACGTCGACTTCGCGCGGATTTTTCATCGCCTCGGTGACGGCAGCTTTGGTGATCGCGTTGAAGACAACGCGGCTGACGGGGGTGTCTTTCTTGAGGACTTTCTTGGCGCGCAACGCCTCTTCAAGGTGCCAGCTGATCGCCTCGCCCTCGCGGTCAGGGTCGGTTGCGAGGATCAGTTCGGGGTCGTCTTTCAGAGCATCGACGATGGCCTTGATGTGCTTTTTAGAATCGGAAGCAACTTCCCATTTCATCGAAAATTCGTTGTCTGGATCGACGGAACCGTCTTTCGGAGGCAGGTCCCGAACGTGCCCGTAACTTGCCAGAACGGTATAGTCGGAGCCGAGATATTTGTTGATTGTCTTGGCTTTAGCCGGAGATTCGACAACGACGACTGGCATGAAAAACCTTTCAAAGGAACCGGGAGACTGCGCGCCGGAACATGTGGGGGCGTTTTGGTTGTTGTCAACGGCGCATATGATCGGCGCGGCATTATGGTGCCGGACTGCGCTGCCTTTGCGGCTATTTCAGACGTCTGATGAGGCCGCCCGCATCGCGCTGGAGGACGCCTTCGATTTCAAGGGCGGCGATCTCGGGGAGGAGGGCATCGGGGCTGATGTCGAGGTCGCGGATGACCTCGTCTTCGGGGGTGGGAGAGGGGCCGATGCGGTCGAGAATTTGGATGTGGAGCGCGCGGATGTCGGGGTTTGTGCGCGGTGGGCGCGCGCTTTTTGCCGTAGGCTCGCAGGTTGGTTCGGGACGTGCCAGCGTGTCGATGACGTCTTGCGCCGAGCGCACGAGGGTCGCGCCGTCGCGGATGAGCATGTTGCAGCCTGACGCGCGGGCATCGAAGGGGTGACCCGGGACGGCGAGGACGTCACGGCCTTGGTCAAGGGCTGTGCGCGCGGTGATGAGGCTGCCGGATTTGGCGGCGGCTTCGACGATAATAACGGCTTGTGCAAGGCCTGAAACGAGGCGGTTGCGGCGGGGGAAGTGGCGCGCGGTAGGGGTTTGGTGAACCGGTATCTCGCTGATGCGGCAGCCTTTTTCTTGAATTTCCTGCGCGAGGACAGTGTTTTCCTTGGGATAGATCACATCGACGCCACCGGCCATGACGGCAATGGTGCCGGTGTCGAGGGCGGCGATATGGGCGGCGGTGTCGACGCCGCGGGCGAGGCCGGAGACGATTGTGTAGCCTGCCGCGCCAAGGTCGGCGGCGAGGCGGCGGGCTGTGCGGGTGCCAAGCGACGAGGCGTTGCGCGCGCCGACGATGGCGATGGTGGGCTGGGCAAGGTGTTTGGCGTCGCCCATTGTCCACAGGATGGGCGGGGCGTCGGGGATGTCGGCGAGGCGGGGTGGATAGGCAGGGGAGCCGATGGCGATGGCGTGTGCGCCAAGGCGATGGGCGTCGGCCCATTCGCGCTTGATGTCGTCCGCGTTTGCGGCGCGGTAGTCGGACAGGCCTGCGTCGCGCGCAATTTGCGGCAGCGCGTTGAGGGCGGCAGCGGCGGTGCCGAACTCATTGAGAAGTCTGTAGAATGTGGAGATGCCGACGCGGCGAGATCGCAAGAGACGGAGCCAGGTGAGCCACTCTTCCTCTGTGAGGGGTGGGGTGAGAGGGTAGGTGGAAGGGATTAAATCCTTGGCCATCCTGTCTCCGTCTGCTTGCTGTATTTGGTTATCGGGGGAGTCGGTTAACGCGGAATTAATAGTGAATTTTATCGACCTCGCTATTTATGGGGAGTGTCACGGATCAGGGGAATGTCCAGTGGACATTTACCCCGTGACACTGCCGAAGGACCATGTCCGCAGGCCGGGTATCCGTTGCATTTGTCGCGATGCTGCGGGCGCGGGGTGTGGTGAGGTGTCAAGATCCGGGCTTTTGGTGAGTCGGCGTTAAGACACTGGGGAAATCGCCGTTTTTGGCACGTCGGTATCGCGTCGGTATCACGTCGGTATTGCGTCGGTGCGACCGTGCGCAGATGTGGCGGGTTAAGACAACGCGCGGTGGAATTAAGGCTGCGCGCGGATGAAAGGTTGAGAGAGAGTAAACGTTCGGGACATCCCGCGGCGGAACGCTTAGGCTAGGGCGAGTGCGTTTTTTCAGCGCGCGACATCAACAGGAGCGCGTTCAGTGTCGGAGCTATTTCAGATCATCTATCGCTCGCAGCCGTTTGGGTTTGACGAGACCTCGCTTGCGGGGATTTTGCTGGATGCGCGGCGCTGCAATACGCGGGACGGGATTTCGGGGGCTCTGGTGTGTCGGCATGATATTTTCGTCCAGCTTCTGGAGGGGCCGGAGGCGGTTGTGCGCGCGGCTTTTCAGCGGATTGAACGGGACGACCGGCATGTGGGCGTGGTGCAGTTGGTTGGGGAGTCTGTTGAGGCGCGGATGTTCGGGGATTGGGCGATGTTGCATGATCCGGCAGAGAGCGAGATCTGGAGCGAGGCTGACGTTGCGGATGGGGCTGCGGAGCGGGCTACGCCCGAGGAGGTGCGCGCGATGTTTGCGGCGTTGCGTGTGGCGCAGGGCGAGGGGCGGATGGACGCTTGAGAGGCGTTTATTGGGGGCTCTGCCCTCGCGTGCCTTGTCAGGCCCGCTCACCCGGGATTTTGTTGACCCAAAGAGGGGGCGGTTTTCAGGGGCTGGTCTCGTCGACCATTTCGTCAATGAAGAGGCTGAGGAGTTGCGGGCGGCCTGAGACCCCGGCTTTTCGGTAGATCGCGGCGGTCTGGGCTTTGATGGTGCCTTCGCTGACGCCGCGCAGGTCGGCCATTTCATGCGTTGAGAAGCCCTTGATGGCGAAGATGGCGACATCGCGTTCGGCGGGCGTGAGGTTCCATTCGGTGAAGAGGTCTTCGAGCACGTCGCGAAAGGCGCTTTGGGCGCGCTTCAGGGCGGCTTCGGCTTTGGCGGCTTGAGCGCGGGCCTGTCGCAGTGCCAGTATGCTGACGCCCACACCGGTGACGAGGCCGATGGCGGCGCCAATCTCGATCAGTTCGATGAAGGTCCAGGACAGGGGCGGGAGCGGCAGGGCGAAGACAGAAGCGAAGATTTGCACCACGAAAAAGGCCGCGCAGACGACCTGAACGCAGAGCACCGCTGTGAGGAAGATGCGATTTCTCATGCGGGGCGCGTTGGGGGGTGGAAGCAGATGTTTGGCATCACGGCTTAGTCGTCGTCCTCTTCGTCTTCATCCCCGTCATCGTCATCTTCTTCGCTATCGTCGTCTTGATCTTCGTCATCGTCGTGGTCATCGTCGTGGTCTTCGTCTTCGTCTTCGTCATTGCCCGAGTGTGGTGATCCCTGACCAAAGCCGCCGTTGTCGTCGTCATCGCGGTCTCTCAGGAAGCGGATGTAGTCGCGCAGGACCACGCCCGAGGTTGGGTTCACAACGATCTCGCGGCGCATGGTTTCGTTTGTGGCCACGAACCGCGTCCGGCCCAGCAGGGTTCGGGAAATTCGAATTTCCTGAAACCCGTCTTCGCGCAATTCGTTGATGATGGTTTCGCG
>JABDQU010000100.1 GCA_013042105.1 Boseongicola sp. | reverse complement strand
AGAAGGCGGCCCGGCGTTGCGATCAGAACGTCAACGCCGCGGTCGATCAACTGGTCCTGTTCCTTGAAGCTGACGCCCCCAATGAGAAGCGCTTTGGTCAGCTTCACGTTCTTGGAATAGGTGTCGAAGTTTTCCGCCACTTGAGCGGCAAGTTCACGCGTCGGGCACAACACCAACGAGCGCGGCATGCGCGCGCGGGCGCGGCCACGGGCCAGCATGTGGATCATCGGCAGCGTGAAGCCGGCGGTCTTTCCTGTGCCGGTCTGGGCAATGCCCAGGACGTCGCGGCCTTCGAGAGCCGCAGGGATGGCACCTTGTTGAATGGGGGTGGGGGTTTCGTAACCGGCCTCTTCAACGGCCTTGAGTATCTTTGGCGAAAGCGCCAGATCAGAGAATTTCGTCATCTCGGTCCATAAGTTACGGACCAATTCTGGGCCCGTCATCGAAGCGGCGGGGGTCCGTATGACCCATAAGCTTATCCACAAGCTGCCGCGATTGCCGGAACACGTAGGTCAAACGCCCTTTGAGGTCAATGTATTAAGGAAATTATGCACAATTAGTTGTTTTTACGTTAATTGTTTCGGATTCTCGCGAAGGCTCGGGAAATGCTGGATTTTCTTACGCGCCGTCAATTGCACCAATGAGGCAAAGTTCAATTGTGACGCAGGGTCATCTCAGTATTTGCGGAATCGGGAGCAATTCCGCTTACGCGTGCATCACTGTTTAGTCATGCAATCTAAGATTGAAATTGAATGATTTGCGTGAGATTTCACCGGGACCGAATTTTCGCACACAGAGTTATCCACACGCTATAAAAGGCCACTCTGCTTCTCGACCGGCTCCTTTGGCTGGTGCAGCTTCGGTGCGACGTTCGCCTGATCGCTCTTTTTGTCGGAACTGGGCGTCGCTGCGGAGCCAATCACGAGAGAGGCCAGCTCGTGCCAGGCGCGCTTGAAGGGTGTCAGATAAAGCTCAGTGACAGACCCATAGGGGTTAGGCTCTTCTTTGCTTATGCCAAATTCAAGCTTCTCATATCCACGCGGCACATAAAGTGTTCCGAACATCCAATCCCAAAAGGCGAACATAAAGCCGAAGTTGCGGTCGAAATGCTTGGCCTCGATCGAATGGTGCGTCTGGTGCTGGGCCGGGCTTATCAGGATATACGACAGCCAGGGCGGATAGCTAAGCCAGATGTGTGAATGGCGCAAATTGTAGCCAAGGATGAAAAACACAAAGATGACTGAATTCACGCCCATGATCCCGTGAACGCTTGGCTGTGATAGCGTCAGGTATGTATACCCGGCATGCCCTAATTGCGTGAGTGCGACGACAACCGTTCCTGTCAGAAACAGATCGACAGGATGCTGACGGTAGACGGTCATGACCGTCAGGACTTCGGCCGAGTGGTGCACAGAGTGAAAGTGCCAGAGCGCGGCGATTTTGTGCTGCAGGTAATGGGTAATGTAGATCGCCAGATCCATCGCGAGCGCGGCGACAAAGGTGTAGATGATTACAGTTGAAAACGACGCTTCGAACAGGGCTGTTTCAGGCGCACCAAAGAGCTTGCTCAGGCCGAAATCAAAAAAGCCGTAGAAGACCGAGCCGGAGATATAAAACTGCGCGATAATGCCGGAATACACGAGGCTGTTCACCACGAAGTAGAGATAGTCCTGGCGGGCTGATTTATGGAGCCAGATGTCGCGATCAAAGAGATAGCCGAACATCCCCTTTGAGACCCCGTCCGGACGCGCGCGGGCTTCCCGGTGTGAGAAGTAGAAATAGACAAAGATCGAGATAAGCAGCGCGGAGCCGAGATGAAACAAAAACAGACTTTGGCCGGGCACAAAAGGTGCCATGAGCTGATAAAGCGTGCTGTCTTTAATTGAGTCCCACATTTTGAACCGGCGTCCATTGATCTGTTTTGATGCCAATTTCTTATAATATCAGCTAGTCAAAAATATGTCAGCGTTTGGGCGTATCGCGCGCCTGACGGAGGCTCGGGATTTCTTAAGGGGTGGGCCTAAACCATCATCTCTTTCGTCGCTGACAGCTTCAGATCCGGGTAGTCGCGTTCGATCCGGTCTATGTCCCATTGCAGGCGTGTCAGATACACCATGTCGCCGTCGTTGTCGGCGGCCATGTGGCCCTTGTTGGCGTTGACGAAGGCATCGACCTTGTCTTTCGGACCTGTGACCCAGCGGGCGGAGGTGAATTGCGATGGCTCAAAGCGGACGGGCAGGCCGTATTCAAGCTCGATCCGGCTGGCGAGGACTTCGAATTGCAACTGGCCGACCACGCCGACGATGAAGCCCGAGGCGAGCATCGGTTTGAACACCTTGGCGGCACCTTCTTCAGCGAATTGCATTAGCGCCTTTTCAAGGTGTTTGGCTTTC
The DNA here is from genome assembly GCA_013042105.1 of Boseongicola sp. GTDB lineage: Bacteria > Pseudomonadota > Alphaproteobacteria > Rhodobacterales > Rhodobacteraceae > Boseongicola. Next base: position 2,623 of record JABDQU010000100.1, on the reverse strand, counting down.
AGTGGATCGCCCGCGCGGACGTTTTGCAACAACTCGGGCGCGAAGGACGGGATGCCGGTGACCTTGATCGTCTCGCCCTCGGTCAGCGTGTCGCCGATGCGCAACTGACCGTGGTTCGGGATGCCGATGATGTCGCCGGCCCAGGCCTCTTCCGCCAATTCGCGGTCGGAGGCGAGGAACAGCACCGGGTTAGAAATTGCCATCGGCTTTTTTGAGCGGACATGCGTCAGCTTCATGCCGCGTTTGAAATGTCCCGAGGCGAGGCGCACGAAGGCCACGCGGTCGCGGTGTTTCGGATCCATGTTCGCCTGCACTTTGAAGACGAAGCCTGCGACGGAGGTCTCATCCGGGCTGACGTGGCGGGGCGAGGCGGACTGTGGTTGCGGTTCGGGGCCGAAGTTGGCGATGCCGTCCATCAGGTCTTTGACGCCGAAGGAGTTGATCGCAGAGCCGAACCAGATCGGCGTCATGGTGCCGTCGAGGAAGGCTTGCCGGTCGAAGGTGGGCAGCAGTTCGCGGGCCATTTCGACCTCTTCGCGAAGCTGCTCCAACAGGTTTTCGGGCACATGCTCGGCCAGTTTCGGATCGTCCAGACCGTCGATCTTGATCGATTCCGCGCGCTTGTTGCGATCCCCGCGCTCCATCAGTTCAAGGCGGTCGTTCAGCATGTCATAAGAGCCGATGAAGTCGCGTCCGACCCCGATAGGCCACGACGCTGGTGTCACGTCGATCGCGAGGTTTTCCTGAATTTCGTCGATGATCTCGAAGGTCTCGCGGCTTTCGCGGTCCATCTTGTTACAAAAGGTCAGGATCGGCAGGTCGCGCATCCGGCAGACTTCGAACAGCTTTTGCGTCTGGCTTTCCACGCCTTTCGCGCCGTCGATCACCATGATTGCAGCGTCGACGGCCGTCAGTGTGCGGTAGGTGTCTTCCGAGAAATCCGAGTGACCCGGCGTGTCGACCAGATTGAAGCGGTAGGTTTCGAAATCAAACGACATCGCCGAGGCCGAGACGGAAATGCCGCGGTCTTTTTCCATCTGCATGAAGTCCGACCGCGTGCGCCGTGCTTCGCCTTTGGCGCGCACCTGACCTGCCATCTGGATCGCGCCACCATAGAGAAGGAATTTCTCGGTCAGCGTCGTCTTGCCCGCATCCGGGTGCGAGATGATGGCGAAGGTGCGCCGCCGGGCAATTTCCGGGGGCAGGGGGGATGAGTTTGAGGCGCGGTCTAACATGAGGCGCATATAGCCAGCCCGGGGCGTGCGCGCAATGACAGAGGCTGTGGGATTGCCCTCGACGACAAGTGCCTGCATAGTAAGAACATATCAAGAACAAAATTCGGTGAGGCGAGCATCCATTTAAAGGGAGAATTTGCTATGACGACCGAAGAAATTGCCAAGAAGCTTTGCGAGCACTGTCGCAACCATACAGAAGCGGATGGACTGAAAGAGCTTTACGCTGATGATGCTGAGTCAGTTGAAGCAATGTCCCCCGAGGGTCAGTCGCCGGTCAGCAAGGGGCGCGAGGCCATTCAGGGCAAGCACGACTGGTGGAATGAAGCGATGGAAGTCCATTCCTTTGATCTTGAGGGGCCCTTTGTGCATGACAACAAATTCGCCGTGGTCTTTGATATCGACTGCACCGAGAAGGCCAGTGGTCAGCGGTGGCACGCGAAAGAAGTCGGACTTTACGAGGTGTCGGACGGCAAGATCGTGAAGGAAAGTTTCTATATGGCGCCGATGGGCTAGCGCGTCGAAGTTTGTGAATAACCGCGAACAATCCGGGTGTGTGTCTCGGATTGTTTGTGATCGGACTGGATTCTGAGCATATTTCGGATGGTTTCCGGCGTAAGGTCGCTTCCCGCTTGATCCCGGGGCCAAGGTTCTGTCCTATGGGCTTGGGTTTATTTCATGGGGGAATCTGTTGATGACTATTCGTTATTTTGTGTCCGTTGCCGCGCTTGTTGGTTTGACGGCCTGTGGTGGAGGAGGTGGCAGCACCGCGATTGGGTCCGCAGAATATGGCGCTTTGGCAAATGAGGTTTCGAGCCGGTTGGACCTCAACGGTGTTTTTGGCACGGAGGCGCCGCCAGCAACTGGCAATCCGACCTACAGTGGTGTAATGCTTGTGGCTGTCGACCTTGACCCGAGCGGTGGCGCTTCGACGTCGGGTTACCTCGGGGAGATCGACATCACGGCCAACTTTTCGAGCGGCGTCATGACCGGAGAGGCGGACGGCTTTTTTGATGTAGTAATCTCGTCTTCGACCGGTAAACCGACGGGCTTCAATACCGGATCCAACCCGGACGGAACAGTTGTGTCCACCGATGTTGGATTTACGGCAACCGGGCTCAACACGTCGCCGTCTTTCAATCCTGACTTCTCGGGGACGATCGACGGGAACACGCTTAACGGGATCGGCTCTGGGCTTGTGCGCGGGCCGAATGGCGAGCAGATCACCATTTTTGAAGACGCGCCCGCCTGCGGCGCCTGCACCTTCACGCTGAACGGCGGCGAAGGCGATGTCTTCATCTTCGCCGACTAAAGACCTTTGAAACCTGGCCCTCGGGTGCTACCTCCCTTCAGACATATCTCAGGGGAGGCAGATTCACATGGATTTAGAG
>JABDQU010000097.1 GCA_013042105.1 Boseongicola sp. | reverse complement strand
CCCCCCCCCCCCCCCCCCCCCCCCCCCCCCCCCCCCCCCCCCCCCCGGGAGCGCTGGCCGCTGGATGGCGAGGCCCTAGTATTCTCCTGACGCCATTTCTTCCGTTTCTATGCTTTCAAACAGCGCCTTGAAATTGCCCTCACCAAATCCGTCGTCGCCTTTTCTTTGGATGAACTCAAAGAAGATCGGCCCGATCACGGTCTTGGAAAAGATCTGCAACAGAATCTTTGTCTCGCCGCCATCAACCACGCCTTCGCCATCAATCAGAATGCCGTGCCGCTTCATTCTGTCCAGAGGCTCTTCATGTCCCGGGATACGCTTCAGACTGAGGTCATAATACGTATCCGGCGGTGGCGGCATGAAGCGGATGCCGCGGGCATGGATCGCGTCTGTGGCCTGATAGATATCGCGCGCACCCACGGCGATGTGCTGGATGCCTTCGCCGTTATACTTCTTCAGATAATTCACGATCTGTCCGGTTTCGCCCCTGTCTTCGTTGATCGGGATACGGATGCGACCACAGGGCGAGGTCAGAGCACGGCTCAAAAGGCCGGTGAACTTACCTTCGATATCAAAGAACCGGATTTCACGAAAATTAAACAGATCTCCGTAAAAACGAAACCAGACGTCCATGTTTCCTTTGAAAACATTGTGGGTCAGATGATCGAGATAGTGAAACCCCACCCCTGCCGGATGGGCGTTGGTGATCCAGTTGAACTCGGCGTTATAGGGCGAGGTGTCGTAGTATTGGTCGATGAAGTAAATCAGGCTGCCGCCGATGCCGACGATGGCGGGCACATCCAGCGCTTTGCCGGGACCTGTGTATTCCTTGGCGCCTTTCGCCACGGCGTGTTTCAGCGCGTGGGCGGCGTCCACAACGCGCCAGCCCATCGACGGGGCGCAAGGGCCGTGTTCTTCGATAAAGTTGGCCGCATGCGTGCCGGGTTCGGCGTTGATCAGATACGTGATGTCGCCCTGCTGCCAGACTTCGATCGCCTTGGAGGTATGCGTCGCCACGTGGGTATAGCCCATCTGAGTGAAGAGCGCGCGCAAGGCATCTGGATCGGGGTGCGCGAATTCGACAAATTCAAAGCCGTCCGTCCCTGCCGGATTCTCGGGCGAAATGGTCGCGCGGGGTGCATCGTGTGGAAACGGGCCCATGATGGCCTCCAATCTGTTCGCAATGCTTCAAAAATAGGCCATTTTCAGCGCGGTATTCTCGCATTTTGGCAATTCTTTGCGCTTTATCTGCAAATTATTTGCGGACTACGGCATTTTTCTGCAAGATTACCGCATGACCAAGCTTGACGATACAGATCTGCGTCTTTTGACGGCTTTGCAGAAAGACGCGCATGCGACCGCCGATATGCTGAGCGCCTCGCTTGGTTTGTCAGCCAGTCAGATCGGACGGCGTCGGCAACGGCTGGAGGCTGCGGGCCTGATCGAAGCTTATGTGGCAAAGCTCAATCCGACGGCCCTTGGATTGAGCGTTCAGGCATTTGTGACGGTTCAGATGGCAACGCATGCCCCGGAAAAGGTCAAGACATTCACGCGAGTCGTGAATTTGCGCCCTGAGATCACCTCGGCGTGGACAATGACGGGCGATGCTGACTATCTGTTACGGGTGTATTGCACGGACCTCGCCGGTCTTAACGAATTGATTCATCAGGTGCTTCTGCCACATCCGGCCGTCGCACGCGTTCAGAGCCAGATCGTGATGGATCAGATGAAAGCGGACGGCCCACTGCCGATCTGAAGGGAATTTATGGAAGGCTTTTTATTTCAGGCGGTGATCTATCTGCTGGCGGCCGTCATCGCGGTGCCTTTGGCGGTGCGGTTGGGGCTTGGATCCGTGCTGGGGTATCTCTTGGCGGGGATCATGATCGGGCCGGTTCTGGGCTTGGTCGCCAATACGCAGGATTTGCAGCATTTCGCCGAATTTGGCGTTGTTTTGATGCTTTTTCTCATCGGACTGGAACTAAGCCCGCGCGCGCTTTGGGACATGCGCCACAGGCTTTTGGGGCTGGGTGGCTTGCAGATTGTCATCACGCTGGGCGCGGTTGCGATCGGGTGCACTTATGTCTTCGGCTTGCCCTGGCAGGCGGGTGTTGCGGTGGGCATGATCATGTCCCTGTCGTCGACGGCGATCGTCTTGCAGACGCTGACGGAAAAACGGCTGATGCAAACCGGCGGTGGGCGGGGGTCGTTTTCGGTTTTGCTCAGTCAGGACATCGCGGTGATCCCGATGCTGGCGCTGCTGCCGCTTCTGGCGATTGGCGGCATGACGAGTTTCGGGGAGGACGGTTCGATCACGCGGGCGGGTGTTGAGGTCAGCGCCGACGACCACGATGAGAGCCACGGGGCCGAATTTGCGGTAAATTTCCTGGCGGAACTGCCGGCCTGGGGCGTTACGCTGGTTACGGTTGCGGCGATCGTCGGGGTCATTCTTTTCGGCGTCTTCGCAACGCGCCCTTTGTTCAAATTCGTGCATTTCGCGCGCCTTCGCGAGCTTTACACGGCATTCGCCCTGCTGATCGTCGCAGGCATCGCGTTCCTGATGATCCTTGTCGGGTTGTCGCCGGCTTTGGGGACATTTCTGGCGGGGGTTGTTTTGGCGAACTCGGAATTTCGCCACGAACTTGAGAGCGATATCGCGCCGTTCAAGGGCCTGCTTCTGGGTTTGTTTTTCATAACCGTGGGAGCAGGCATCAACTTTGCGGTGTTCTTTCGCGATCCCTTTGAATTGCTCGGCTACACGTTGTTGATGATGTTCGGAAAGGGTCTGGTTCTTTATCTGCTGGCCTTGATCTTCCGGATGAAAGGGCGCGACAAATGGCTGTTCACGCTGGGCCTTGCGCAAGCGGGTGAGTTCGGTTTCGTTCTGATCTCGTTTTCCCTTCAGCAGAACGT
>JABDQU010000095.1 GCA_013042105.1 Boseongicola sp. | reverse complement strand
GCATTGCTTGGTCCCGGCTCTTGGCCGTTTTCAAACTCGGTGTATTCTGGGTTGCGCTCGATCATCGATTTGGTCGGTGTCCAATGTGGCCACTCGACCTTCCGACGGATCGTGTAGGTCCCCGGCTCGTAGAGATTGCCGCGCGCAATCGCCACGCCGTAACGCATCGCGGTGCCGCCTTTCTCAATGTGATAGAGATACCGCGCCACGGCATCGACATGGATGTCGCCGGGTGTCAGACCGGACCGGGCTTCAACCCGACGTGGCAGGAAGCGCGGTTGCAATCCCCATGGGTTCGACGTCTCGAGATCGAAATCTGTAGGCGTCACCTGCGCATCCCAAGCCGCCTTTTGTGATGTCGTTGGCCAGGTACTGGCAAAGACAGGATTTGAAATTGGCGCGGAGAACAAAGCTGCGCTGGTCGCGATGAAATGGCGTCTTGTTAACATGTTGAACTTGTCTCCGTCGTGACAGTCATCTAGCCTCGCGCAGGCCATTTACGTTTTTTTGATACAACCTACACCTCCTAGAGCTTCAAGAAAATAGTTCACGCCACACGGTTTCGTGTGCGCAGAAAAGCTTCTCGATTTTATTGAATGCCGAGAATCGAAAGTAGCATTGATCAATCGAATAGGAATTGTCTTTCCGTTGGACAGGGCTCGATCTATCATGGATCCTTAGGGTCAGGTCGTTCATTGGTCGACCTAACGGCGCGAGTGTGTCACCGTCCTAGAATGGACAGATATTTCACGCTTCAAATGTCCAGCGCTCAGTTTCTCAAGAACGTCTTGTTGTTCAGTCTCGCAGCGTTGCTCCCGATCCTGTTGATTTACATTTTGCTTGCTCCGGGCTTTGCTCCGGCCCTCGCAGCAGGCGGACCAGCGCTTGTGCGATTTCTGAGGCAGGTCGTTACCAATGGATTGCCTGTGATTTTTGTCGTGAATTATGTCAGCTTCTTTCTGTTCGCTTTGACGCAACAACCTGATCGTAAACATCGAGATCCAGCGGTTTTCGTGTTGTTGGATCTGTCGATCCGGGTTGTGCTCTTCCTCAGCCTCCACGCCCTGATCTACGTTTTATCCGCGGATTGGTTCGGTTCGTTCGGAGGTAGCCGCGGGACCGCACTGAGCGTCGTCGCGCCGACGCTGGCGCGCTCTGCGTTCTTTGAAAACATCTCGGGTGTCTATCTCTACGCCACGATGGTGAGCTCGTTGCCTTTGTATGTGTCAGCGATTAAGCAATCGGCGAGCCTGCGCCCACTTGTCAGTCTCTTTCCGCAGAAAACCGGCGTGGTCGTGTTCGCTCTGCTTACGCTCCTGCTGGCAGTGGTATCGTTGACACTTGTCGCGGAACTCATCGCGCATCTGCAAGGCTAGGTCGCCGGATAGGGACTTTTCGAGCGGGGGGTGCGCATTTGTTGCGCAAGGGCGACCAGCCAAAGGCCTGCAAGTGCGGCGCTCCAAAGCGCGTTCCAACTTGCCATCGACAGGGTCAGGAATTCCCATACGACCTCGTCACACATTACCAGAGTTGATGGTCCGCTGGTCGCCGACGGAAGAAGATCAGCACCCGATAGGTTCGACATATCGAGCCCTGAGCCCGAACAGGCGGTCGGCCCTTCCCACCAGTCCCGTTCGACGCCGGTGTGAAAGAAGCCAAGGGCCGCGGTCGTTACAGCTGAAGCAGCGCCGACCACCAAGAGCGGCAAAACGGGCAGGCCGATGAACAAGAGCAGACCAACACCCATCGCAACACCATGAGGATATCGTTGCCAGAGACACATCGCGCAGGGCGCATAGCCTAATGCCTGAAACACGAAAGCCGCCATGAGCAACACTGCCGATCCGGCCGCAGCGACTGCGCCAATTTGCTTTGCTGATGCCGTCATGGGTTCTCCTTCGATATTGATGCGGAGCATCTCGCGCCATTTGTGTTCAGGGATGCCGCGATCGTCAGTCCGAAAACTGCAGACCGCGGCAAACCCGTCAGTTTGGCATGATGGCCCCAATGGCGTACATACCGTCTTCGCCCTGGACCAACATCAACGTGACTTCGTCTCCAGCCGCCACGTCACCCATCATTTGGGCGTTGTCGAGGACCGGCAAATCCATGGTCATGGCGGGCCAGCCGATTTCCGGAATTGGATCATGGCTGACATTGGCCGTACCCTCATCAATGGAGTTCACGACGGCCTTTGTGTGAACCGCGCCCTCCATTTGTGCGTCGGACATGGGCATGTTCGAATGATCCATGTTGTGGTTCATTTGCGCGAAGCCCACGGATGTGGAGAGGGCAAGTATCGCAAGTGTTGAAGTGAGTTGTTTCATCGGAGTCTCCCTGATGGTTGGATGAAGGTGGGGCTATTCAGCAGGCACAGCATCACTGGGCTGCGGAACGGGGTCCGTGATTTCACGGTTCACGCGTCGGAGCGCGAGCCGCTTCCAGATCACGAAGATGGAAGGAATCACAAAGAGTGTGAGCAGTGTGGCAGTGACCATTCCCCCAATCATGGGAGCGGCGATCCGCTGCATGATCTCGGAGCCGGTCCCAGTGCCGTACATGATCGGAATAAGGGCTGCGAAGATCGTGGCGACGGTCATCACCTTCGGGCGCACCCGCAACACAGCGCCTTCGAACACTGCTTCTTCGATATCGTCTTTTGTCAGTTTTCGCGTTTCTGATTTTGCAAGGCTGCGCCGTTTTTCCCAAGCAAGGTTGAGGTAAAGCAGCATGACAATGGCGGTTTCCACCGCGACGCCCGCGAGTGCGATGAAGCCCACAAGGACAGCAATTGAGATATCGAAACTGAGATACCACAGGAACCAAACGCCGCCGGCCAGGGCGACCGGAAGGGCTGCAAGAATGATACCGACTTCGATCACCCGGTTGAACGCCAGAAAGAGCATCAGCGTGATGATGAGAAGGGTCGCTGGCGCAACGATGGCCAGCCTTTCCTGCATGCGCTCAATATATTCGTACTGACCCGACCATGTCAGGGAGTAGCCGGATGGCAGACTTACCTCCGTGGCCACCTTCTCCCTTGCCTCGGCGACATAGCCCCCAAGGTCGCGACCAGTGATGTCAATGAAGACGAAGCCTGTGCGTCGGGCGTTCTCCGAGCGGATCATGCCAGGGCCGTCTACGATACGGATGTCGGCAAGAGCGCTGAGCGGAACATGCGCACCTGAGGGCGTCACCACGGGCAGGTTTTCGAGGCGTTCGGGGCTGTTGCGCCAAGCCTGGGGGTAGCGCAGGTTGATCGGGAAGCGCTCCAATCCTTCGACAGACTCAGACACCTGCATGCCGCCGATCGCTGTTTGCACCACATCTTGCACGTCTCGGACGCTCATCATGTAGCGGGCCGCGGCATCCCGATTGACGTCAATTTCGATGAACCTTCCGCCGATCGGCCTTTCGGCATAGGCTGATGCGGTCCCTTCGATGTCACCGACGGCGCGCTCCACCTCGATGCCGATCTCCGTGATGACCTCAAGATCCGCACCTGAAATCTTGACGCCAACCGGGGTGCGGATGCCCGTGGCAAGCATGTCGATGCGGTTCTTGATCGGCTGAATCCAGACGTTTGTGACGCCCGGGACCTGGACGATGCGGTCGAGCTCGTCCCGTATCTTTTCCATCGTCATGCCGGGACGCCATTCGGCCTCGGGCTTTAGCTGGATCGTGGTCTCGACCATCGTCAGGGGGGCCGGATCCGTGGCTGTCTCTGCGCGTCCGACCTTGCCGTGCACGGTCTCGACTTCCGGCACGGTCGCGATCAATCGATTGGTCTGCTGCAAGACCTCCCGCGCCTTGCCCGTGGAAATGCCAGGGTAGAAGCTTGGCATGTAGAGGAAATCGCCTTCGTTCAGCTCAGGCATGAACTCCGAGCCAATGCGCTGGTAGGGGTACCACATTGAGGCGACCAGAGCCCCCGCCAAAACCGTCGTCGCCCAGGGCCATGCGATGGCGGCATCAAGGAATGGCCGGTAGACAAAGACCACGATCCGATTGAGAGGATTTTTGCGCTCGGGCAAGATTCGACCGCGCACAAAATATCCCATGAGAACCGGCACCAATGTGATGGAGAGGATCGCGGCGGCCGCCATGGCATAGGTTTTTGTATAGGCGAGCGGCGCGAACAGGCGCCCCTCCTGGTTCTCCAGCACAAAGACCGGCAGGAAACTGACCGTGATGATCGCGAGGGAATAGAACAGCGCGGGGCCAACTTCAGAAGCGCATTCCTGCACGATCCGCCATCGGTTTTCGGAGGTGAGTTTTTCCTTCTCCAACCGCCTATGCATCGCCTCGATCATAACGATTGAGGCATCGACCATCGCGCCGATCGCAATGGCGATCCCGCCAAGCGACATGATGTTCGCATTCACGCCCTGCGCCTTCATCAGGATGAAGGCGGCGAAGATGCCGAGTGGCAGGGACAGCAAGATGACCAGCGAGGACCGCAAATGCAGGAGAAACGCCGCGCAGACCAACACGACGACAATGAACTCTTGCGTCAGTTTCTTTTGGAGATTTTCAATGGCTCGTTCAATGACGCCGGAGCGATCATAGGTCGTCACGATCTCGACGCCGTCCGGCAGGTTCACGCGCAGTTCGTCGATGCGGGCTTCAACCGCCTTGATGGTCGCCAGCGCGTTCCCGCCCCAACGAAGTATGACAACGCCGCCGACCGCATCGCCCAGCCCGTCAAACTCCCCTACCCCACGGCGCATTTCGGGGCCAAGCCGAATGTCAGCCACATCTCCCAGCGTCAGCGCCGCGCCGCGCTCGTTGATCATCAGGGGTGCGCTCGCGAGGTCTGAGACCTCGTCGACATAGCCTGACGAGCGCACCATGAACTCGGCTTCGCCCATTTCGATCACACTGCCGCCGGTCTCGCGATTGGCGGCCTGAATGGCATTGCGCAGCTGAGCAAGCGTGATGTCGTAGGCGCGCAGCTTGTTCGGGTCGACAACGACCTGATACTGCTTGACCATGCCGCCGATGGTGGCGACTTCCGAGACCCCATCCACCGCCTGCAATTCATATTTCAGAAACCAGTCCTGCAGCGTTCTGAGCTGCGCCAGATCATGGTTCCCGGTTCGATCGATCAACGCATACTGATAGATCCATCCGACACCGGTCGCGTCTGGGCCAAGCTGAGGAGAGACGCCTTCGGGCAGGCTGCCTGTGATCTGGCCGAGATATTCCAGCACCCGGGATCGCGCCCAATACAGGTCCGTCCCGTCTTCGAAGACGATGTAGACAAAGCTGTCGCCAAAAAAGGAAAAGCCACGCACGTCCTGCGCGCCGGGCACGGCCAGCATTGCGGTGGCGAGCGGATAGGTGATCTGGTTCTCGACGACCTGGGGTGCCTGTCCGGGATAGGGCGTGCGCACGATGACCTGAACATCCGACAGGTCCGGGATGGCATCGACGGGGGTTTCGCGGATCGCCCAGATACCGACAGCTCCCATCATGAACGCGAGGACCAGGATGATGAACCTATTGGCGATGGAGCCTTTGATGATGGCGGGGATCACTGTGTGACGCTCCCATCAAGGGCCACATCAACGATCGTCATCGAGAAATCGGGGTTGCGGTGCAGCAAAAGTGTGAGATCTGTCCCAACCGGGAGCTGTGTGGGATCAAGTGCATCGTCCAGAGCAAAGTCCATGGTCATGCCGGGCATGCCGATTTCCCTCATAGGCCCGTGTGTCACATTCGCTGTGCGCGCCGTGGCATCTATGCTGTTGATTTTGCCTGCAACTTGCATCGGCGGTGTCGCGGGCTCTGCCGCGGACAAAACCATATTCATGCCATCCGGCCGGGCAAAGGTAAGCGTCATTTCCGCTCCGGTTGAGAGACTGGCCAGATCAAGGGCCTCATCAATGGCGAAATCCATGGTCATGCCGGGCATGCCAATCTCCGTCATCGGCCCATGTGTGATCGTGGCCATGCCCGTATCGGCACTGATGGCTTCAATCGTGCCCGCAACAACAATCGCGGGCGCGGACTTCATCGTCGCCATTTCCGGATCAGCGGTTTCAGCCGGGTCTGACCCCTCGGCGCGCACCGCAATGATGGAGAACATACCGCTTTCGTCAGCGGCGAGGTCAAACTCGATAGGCTGATCAATCGGTACGTCGCCAAGTTCGACGCCGTCTACAGGCAAGTCCATGGTCATGGCAGGCCAGCCGAGTTCCGCAATCGGCCCGTGTTCAAGCGTCAGTTTGCCGTCCGGCGTCACCGCTTTGGCCAAGCCTGTGCCGGGCGCGGCCACGCCGTCGTCAGGGCTCAAATCCAACAAGCTGAGCAAACCGTCAGCGCCGCGGGCCGCGGTGAACGCGACTTCAGTCCCTTCCTCCAAGCGATCAAGCGCAACATCGGCGCGCACCGGAAATTCCGATGTCATCGCAGGCCAGTCCAGACTGATTAGGGTGTCATGGCGCATAGTCGCAATCCGATTTTCGCGATCAAGGGATACAAGGACGCCTTTGCCTATTGCGGGCTCCACGTCTGTTG
>JABDQU010000092.1 GCA_013042105.1 Boseongicola sp. | reverse complement strand
AATTGCCGGTGGATGGCACAGAAACCTGTGGTGCTTTTGTGTGCTCGGGCGATGTCTCCAACATCACATTCGATGGAACGACTTTGACACTGACAGGCCTTCCGTTTGACGATGATCCCGAAGGCGCGGTCTTCACCCTTCTGACGACAGTGACCGGCACAAGTTCCGAAGGCATCAGCTACGATATTTACGAAAACCAGGACACAACCCCAATCCCAGGCTTCAACCGCTATCTGGCCGTGCACAAAACGACAGACGGTGGCGAGATCACAGTTGGTGTCGCAGCAATCGAAGGCTACGCAGAGTTCGGATACTCCGGCGCATGGTATGACGTCGACAACATCACCACGACAATTCCAACGCTAGGCCTGGTCGAATACACTGGTGACTACGCTGGCACGCTGACATTCGCTGGACCAGGTTTGCTGTACCTAACCGACGGCGAAGTCGAAATGCAGGTCGACTTTACGGATAGCCGCCTCAAAGGCTTTATCACCGACCGGGACGTCTATTCGGTCACTGGTGCCGGAACGCTCACGGATGTCGGTGACCTGAACACGTTGGTGTTGAACGACGCGGTCATCACCGATGGCTCGTTCGAAGGCACCGTGACAAGCTATGATGACACGGAAACTCCTGTAGAAGGTGGCACATATCAAGGTTTCTTCGGTGGCGGCGACGCTGCCGTTATCGGCGGACTTGTTCAAGCCACGGGCGACTATGACCTCAGCCAGGCAGAAGAAGATCCTAATGAGGATGTCTTCACAGCGCGAGACCTTGGTGTGTTTACCGCCAATTGCACCGCTGCTTGTCCTACTTCTCCCTAATGACGACAGAAACTGACACAACGGGAAGCCGCCTCAGGGCGGCTTTCCTTTCGCTTGCAGCAGCGATTTTGCTTACTTCCGCTGCGCCTCTGAAGGCGCAAACACCTGAAGACACCCAAACGCTTTCCGTGCCGCAGGCCCGCGCAATTGCGCGGCAAGCCCTCCAATCCGGCAATATTGCGCTGGCGGATCAACTCTCATCCATCCTGCTGCAACGTGACCCCGAGGACGCCGAAGCCCTGCTTTTGCGCGCACTTATCGCGCGTGGCGCGGGCGCGCTTGATATCGCCGAACAGGCCGCGGCAGACGCCTACCGTTTCTCCGATAATCCCGCTTTGCAATTTGATGCTGCGTTTCTTGTTGCCGATATCAAAGCGCGCAAAGAACAATTCACCCGCGCCGAGCTCTGGCTGCGCCGCGCTGACAATGTCGCCCCCGATGATGGACGACGCGAGGCCGCCAAGCGGGCGTTCCAGAACGTTTCCCGACTGAACCCGCTCACAGTTCAGTTGCGATTTACCGCGCGCCCGTCAAACAACGTTAACAACGGCGCGGAAACACTGGCCATCGACCTTGGCGGACTACCGTTTTTCCTCGACCCATCAGGCCAGCAGCTTGGCGGCTACGAGGCGTCCACCGGCGTTTCGCTTGCCTATCGCCTGTTCGAAAACGAGACGCGAAAAACCGAAGCCCTGGCCGAACTCTTCTATCGCAAAATCTGGCTGGATTCCGAAGCCAAAGACCTTGTGCCAACCGCCGAAGGCTCCGATTTTGACTATGGGGTTCTGATTGCAGGCATCCGGGATCAACGACTGATCTGGCCTGACCTTGGCATAACTGAAATCACCACTCTTGTCGGGCAAAGCTGGTATGGCGGCGACGAGCTCGCGCGTTGGGGCGAATTGAAACTCGGGCAAACCATCCGGCAAAGCGATGTCCAGCAACTTCGATTTGGCTCAACTATCCGCTCTGAAAAACGTCTTGATAGTGATGTGAATTCATCGAATTCGATTGCTTTTTCACTGGACATGACCCGTGTTGCCGAAAGCGGCGGAACCTTCGGCCTTGGCACAACATTCAAAAACATCTGGTCAGATTCCGGCACCGTCGATCTGGCGTCCGTGGCCTTGCGCGCAAATCGTTCATTCAGTCAGATGGGTTCAGTCCAACCGCGCTTCTCCGCCTCGGTTGAACAACGCAACTACCACAAATTCAGCTCAGTGGCCGGGGGGCGTGACGATACGACACTGTCACTCGGGATCGATGTCACCTTCCCCGATATCAGCTACTTCGGGTTCCTGCCACAGGCCTCGCTACAAGCGCGCAAGACATGGTCAACGGTCGATATCTACGACCGCAACGAATACTCATTCGGCATCACCGCCGTCTCGCGTTTTTGATCGCGCCGCGCGCGTTCATCGCGCGCGGCTCTCGCCAATTGCCGAATATGCGCCTATCCTGAAAGCTCCTCCGACCGCATCGGAGCAACACTCTTTTCAGGAGATTTGCCACAATGGGCATCGAATATCTGCACACAATGGTCCGCGTCAAAGACCTCGACGCGTCGATCGCTTTTTACAAACTGCTTGGCCTTGAAGAGACCCGCCGCTTTGAAAACGAAGGCGGTCGCTTCACCTTGGTGTTTCTCTCACCTCCGGGACAGGAAAACGCCAGCGTCGAGCTAACCTACAACTGGGATGGCGACGAAGGCCTGCCCTCGGACAGCCGCCATTTCGGACATCTCGCCTACCGTGTCGACGACATCTATGCGACATGCCAACACCTTCAGGACAATGGCGTCACCATCAATCGCCCGCCGCGCGATGGACACATGGCCTTCGTGCGGTCGCCCGACAATGTCTCGATCGAGCTTTTGCAACGTGGCGACAATCTACCCCCGCAAGAGCCTTGGGCAAGTATGGAAAACACGGGCACGTGGTAAAAGCGAACTCCAGCAGCAAAAACGCAAGGCACACATCCTCGCGGCCTGCGGGCCAGGTTCGGTTGGCTCCATTGGCATGAAACGCGCGGCCGCAGTGATACTCGCGGGGGTTTTGGCGATGTCTCCCGCCTTTGCGAACGAGGCCTGCCGCCTTGCTTTGGTTCTGGCGCTGGATGTCTCGGGCTCGGTCGATAGCTCTGAATACGTGCAGCAAATGAGCGGTGTCGCCGAGGCCTTGTCCGACCCCGAAGTTCAGGACGTGCTTTTCGCCAACCCCCAAGCCCCGGTGAGCATCGCGATATTTGAATGGTCCGCGTCGTCCTATCAGCAGATCATTGTGGATTGGACGACGCTGAACAGCCCTTCGGACGTGGATGCCATCACAAACACCCTCCTCGGCTGGCAACGCGCCCAAGCACCCGAGGCAACAGGGATCGGCGCAGCTCTGACATTCGCCAATGCTATGATTGCGCGCGCTCCGGCCTGCTGGGATCAAACGCTCGACATCTCCGCTGATGGAAAGAACAACGACTGGCCACTGCCTTACCGGCTCCGTGAAAACGGGCTGTTAGGCGACATGAACGTGAACGCTCTGGTTATTGCGACCGACTTTTCAGGCACAGTGGATCGCACGCCTGACGGTGTGGCCGAACTTACCGCCTATTTTCGTGCCCGCATCATTCACGGCCCCGATGCCTTCGTCGAAGTCGCGCAAGGCTATGCGGCCTACGCCGAGGCGATGAAACGCAAACTATTGCGCGAGTTGGCAACACGTCCCGTCGGCATGATCCCCAATACTCCGCCACAACCAAGAACGCCTTCGCCTTACACGCTTCCCGCCGACTTCAGACTAATCCGTCAATAGATATACCGGATCTGGTCGCTCCAGAATCGCTCAACCCGCCCCAGGGCACTGTTGATCGTATCAATCGTCTCGGCCCCAATAGTGGGCGAGCCCTCAAGGCCTTCTGCGTGCCTTGTGAACAGATCATCGACGGTCTCGCGAACTTTGCGCCCTTTTTCCGTCAGCCGCACCCGGACCGAGCGGCGGTCAATCTCGCACCGCTGGTGATGCATAAAGCCCATCTCAACCAGCTTTTTCAGATTGTAAGACACGTTCGAGCCTTGATAATAGCCGCGCGACTTCAGCTCACCCGCCGTAACCTCGTGGTCGCCGATATTGAACAACAACAGCGCCTGCACCGCATTGATTTCCAGAACGCCCAAGCGCTCAAACTCATCCTTGATCACGTCCAGCAAAAGCCGGTGAAGCCGTTCAATCAAAGCCAGACTCTCAAGATAGTCTGTCTTGAATGAAGGTGGCGCCGCGCTGTCGCCCACGTTTTGATAGATGCTCATGTTTCTGGTCACTCCGCCCTTCTGCTCATCGGGGCAGAAAGCACCGGAAAGTCCCAAAATTACGTTAAAGCATGGAAATTTCGTGCGAAAATGTGCGTAGCCGCCGTTCAGGCGCTCGGCGCACCATCAAGAACAGCATGGATAAGCTTCTGATATTGCGCAGGAGTTTCCGCCTGCCCACTGATCCAGCGGTATATCTCCTGATCGTTCTCAGACAGAAGTTGCTCGTAGATATCCAGCTCTGCGTCAGGCAAATCACCCAGCGGGCCGTCCGAAAACGGCCCTAAAAGCATGTCCATCTCGCGCATGCCCCGCCGCCACGAGCGGATTTTTAGCCGTTTCAGCCGTATGTCACGGGTCTCGCTCACGCAGCACGCTCCAGAATCGCAGTTTTAAGCCGCTTCTCCAGAACTCCAATCCGATCAGCAGCCTGACTCATCTGTGAACGCAAGACACGCATTTCCGTCATCAGATCGTTCAAATCCAACTGGTCGTCCTGCAGAAGATCTTCCGGCGCCTGCCCATCCCCGGTCAGGATCCACGGCAGTGACACGTTCAAAACGCCCGCCAGCATCTGCAACTTGTTGGCGCGCGGTTCCGCGACATCGTTTTCCCAACCCTCAAGCGTCTTCAGGCCAATCCCCAGCTTTTTGGCCAAAGCTTTCTGGCTCAGCCCTTGCGCTTCACGCGCTGCGGCCACGCGGTCACCAAAGGTGGCGGCTTCTTCGGAATACCAGTTCTGATCGATTGGTTCGGACATGAAATCATCCTATTCACTTGCAGGGGCAATACCCAGTTTCTATGACACTCCCTAACGTCATTACATTCCGGGGACGACCATGGCCTTCCTATCTGCGACACTCGACCGCGTGAAACCTTCACCGACGGTCGCTTTGACAGCGCTTGTGGGTGAATTGAAGGCACAAGGCAGGGACATTATCGGGCTCGGTGCCGGAGAACCCGACTTCCCCACGCCCGAAAACATCCGCGAGGCGGGAAAGCGCGCCATCGACGAAGGCAAGACCCGATACACCGCCGTCGACGGCATCCCCGAGCTCAAAGCCGCGATCATCGCCAAGTTCGCCCGCGAGAATGACCTCACCTATGACGCCAGCGAGATCACCGTCGGCACCGGCGGTAAACAAGTCCTCTACAACGCCCTCATGGCCACCCTGAACCCCGGCGACGAAGTCCTGATCCCTGCCCCCTATTGGGTCAGCTACCCCGATATGGTCCTGCTGGCTGGCGGAGAACCCGTGATCCTGCCCGCAGGCCCCGAGAGCGGCTTCCGCATCTCGCCCGAACAACTCGAAGCCGCCATCACACCCAAAACCAAATGGCTAATCTTCAACTCGCCTTCAAACCCCACCGGCGCGGGCTATTCACCTGAACAACTCAAGGCCCTCACCGACGTCCTTGAACGCCACCCCCACGTCTGGCTTCTGACCGACGACATGTATGAACACATCGCCTTCCCCGGCTTTGACTTCAAAACGCCCGCCCAGATCGCCCCGGCCCTGAAAGACCGCACCCTCACGCTGAACGGCGTGTCCAAAGCCTATGCCATGACCGGCTGGCGCATAGGCTACGCGGGCGGGCCCGCAAAACTCATCGCCGCCATGCGCAAAATTCAGTCGCAATCCACTTCGAACCCCTGCTCGGTCAGCCAGCACGCCGCCGTTGAGGCCCTGAACGGCACGCAACACTTCATTTCAGAGAACGTGCAAACCTTCCTGCGTCGCCGCAACCTCATCGTCGCCGCCCTGA
>JABDQU010000084.1 GCA_013042105.1 Boseongicola sp. | reverse complement strand
CCCCCGAAGGCTGCCCCACGCCCCCCGAGAGGACCCAGTAAATGCCTGATCTCCTGATCGAGCTCTTTTCCGAAGAAATCCCCGCCAAGATGCAGGCGCGCGCCGCCTCTGATCTGAAGCGGCTGATGACCGACGCCCTTGTCGAGGCTGGCCTCACCTATGAAAGTGCAGGTGCTTTCGCCACGCCGCGTCGCCTCACACTTACCATCGAAGGCCTGCTCGCTGAAAGCCCGACCGTGCGCGAAGAACGCAAAGGTCCCCGCACCGATGCGCCGGAAAAGGCGCTTGAAGGCTTCCTGCGTTCCACCGGTCTCACCAAAGACCAGCTTGAAGCGCGCGACGACAAAAAAGGGCAGGTCTGGTTCGCGAAAATCGAAAAGCCAGGCCGTCCGGCCTCCGGGATCATCGCTGAAACGCTTGAGAAAACCGTCCGGAATTTCCCATGGCCAAAATCCATGCGCTGGGGGGCAGGGACTTTGCGTTGGGTGCGCCCGCTGCATTCCATTGTCTGCATTCTCAGTGAAAACGGCGAAACAGAGATCGTCGATCTCGACATCGACGGCATCACCTCTTCCGACATGACGGCCGGACATCGATTTATGCGCCCGTCTCAGTTTTCTGTAACATCCTTCGAGGATTACGCCAAAAAGCTAAAGCGCGCCCATGTCATCCTGTCCACTGACGAGCGCATGGAAACCATCTGGCATGACGCGACACAGGCGGCCTTCGCTAACGGTCTTGAAGTGGTCGAAGACAAGGGGCTTCTCGCGGAAGTCGCCGGTCTTGTGGAATGGCCGGTTGTCCTCATGGGCGAGATCGCCGATGACTTTCTCGACCTGCCGCCCGAGGTTTTGCAAACCTCAATGAAAGAGCATCAGAAGTTCTTTTCGGTCAAAGACAAGCAGGGTCGCATCACGCATTTCATCACCGTCGCCAACGTCGAAACCGACGATCATGGTGCCACGATCCTTGCGGGCAATCAGAAGGTCCTGTCAGCCCGATTGGCGGATGCGAAATTCTTCTGGGAAAATGACCTGCGCAAAGTCGAACAGGTCGGCATGACCGGTCTTGGTGCACCGCTTTCCGAGGTCACATTCCACAACAAACTCGGCACTGTTGCGGAAAAAGTCGACCGCGTCGCGGCACTCGCCCGTGAAATTGCGCCCGTTGTCGGCGCAAAACCAGACCTCGCAGAAGAAGCCGCGCGCCTCGTCAAGGCCGACCTTGCGTCCGAAATGGTCTACGAGTTCCCCGAACTTCAGGGCACCATGGGCAAATACTACGCGCAAGCCGCAGGCCACGGTGATGGTGTCCCTGAGGCCTGCGAAGAACACTACCAACCGCTCGGCCCCTCCGACGACGTGCCTGCGCACCCGGTTTCGGTGGCTGTTGCACTGGCCGACAAGATCGACACCCTTTCAGGCTTTTGGGCGATTGATGAAAAGCCAACGGGGAGCAAGGATCCGTTTGCTCTGAGGCGGGCTGCGCTGGGCATCATTCGGTTGATTTTGGAGAATGGGGTTCGGCTATTCCTTGCTCGGCTCCTTCGAAAGATGGTTTTCGACGAGCGGCTCCAGTTTGTGGATATGTCGAGTGATGATATTGATTTTCATCGCTTCTTTGGAAATCGGTTGGATTTTTCGCCGGACGTCTCCCTACATGACGTCGCCAGCGCAGCCGTCTCAGAATACATCAAGCAAGTGAATGCCGAGCAGAGCGTCTCGTTTGCCGCCGATCACGAGTTTCTCGACGGCGTGGAACTCCGTGCAAACGATCTCCTCACCTTCCTCCACGACCGCCTCAAGGTCTACCTGCGCGACCGCGGTATCCGTCACGATGTCATCGACGCCGCCCTCGCCATGCCCGGCTCCGACGACCTGACACTCCTCGTCAATCGCGCCACAGCGCTTCAGTCCTTCCTCGCGACCGATGATGGCGAGAACCTGATCCAGGGCTTCAAACGCGCCCACAACATCCTCCGTCAGGCCGAGGAAAAAGACGGCGTCGAATACTCGTTCGGCCCGGACCCAAAGCTCGCCGAAACGGACGAGGAAAAAACGCTTTTCCAAGCCCTCGACAGTGCCGAAGCCGCCATCACGCCCGCAATGGAAGCTGAAGACTTCGCCGCCGCGATGTCTGCCCTTGCCGGTCTGCGCGCGCCCATCGACGCGTTTTTCGAGGCCGTTCAGGTCAACGCGGAAAGCCCAA
>JABDQU010000083.1 GCA_013042105.1 Boseongicola sp. | reverse complement strand
ACGGCCGCGACGACGGCGACGGGGCGATCAATAGCGTAGCGGATGAGGTTCATCAGTTGGTCTCCACAACCGAGGGCGCGATGTCCTGACCGGGGCGAAGGCGCTCGTTTCCGCGCACGACAACAAGATCACCTGCGGCCAGTCCGTTCAGGACTTCATAGCGGTCGCCCAGCGGCACACCGATGGTGACCGTCCGAGGTTCGGCTTTGCCGTCCACTGCCACATAGACGGTCCAGCCTCCCCGGGCTTGCACAAGGGCATCTTTCGGCACCGACAGCACTTCGCGGGCTGCTCCCACGGGGATGTTCACGGTCAGGGACTGGCCGACGGCGACGAGGTTGGGTTCCATGTCTTCCAGGGTTGTGAACAGCGCGGTGCGCGTGCGGGTCGACGGGTTCTCAACCGGCAATACAGCGCGCAGCGACAGGTTGATCTGCGCACCTGTTTCAGTGTCGGCTGTTACTTCGTCGCGTTGCGCGAGGGTGTCGACATAGCGCGCAGGCACGTTGGCCATGACTTCGAACGAGCTTGTGTCCAGCAGCCGCACAACAGGAGTTCCGGCCTGAATAAACGCGCCGGGGATTGTGGTGACTTCCAGAACGACGCCGGAAAACGGGGCGGTGATGGTGGTGCGATCCAGCTGATACTGAGTTTCGGCAAGTCGGGCTTGGGCAGATATTTCGCGGGCTTCGGCTTCGGCGAGTTGCGAGCGGGCCTGGAATAGATCGGCCTGCAAGTCATCGAAGCGGCCCTGTGAGAAGGCGGAGGTGTCGCGCAGGGCGGCGGTGCGCTCAAAGATGATGCGGGCTTGATCAAGGCGGGCGCGGGCAGTGTCCGTTCCGGCTTGGGCTTCTGCGATCTGGGCTTCGGACTGGGCGACGCGGATGGCCAGCAGTTCGCGGCTCAACTCAACCATTACGTCGCCTTCTTCGACGCGATCACCTGCCAGCACGTTCACGCTTTCGATGTTACCTGCAATGCGCCCGGCAACCGCCCCTTCGCGGGATGTGGTTACTTCGGCAAAAACAGGAACAGTTTCGGACAGCACACGCGTCTCGACCTCCTGCACGCCGACCGCAGATGCGCGCCCTTGGGCGGCAAGCACCTGAGGCCCCGCCAAAAGCATTCCCAGAAAGAGGTAACCTAAAACGCGCATGTCCCGCTCCTTTGTTCTTTGCAGAACATAGCCCGAGGGCCACCATTGCAAAGGTAATCGTCCTATTTGAATTGGTTACGGAGGGCCAGAGCGTTCGGATCAACCGGGCAGGGTGGTCAATCTGCTAGTCCAGCAGTTCCTGGAATAACTCTGCATAGCCGATATCCGGATCAAAAGCGCCTGTGGCAAGGAATTCGAGCGTCTGGCGAATGACAACGGGATCATTCATCATGAAGGTGTGCGTGACCGGCAGGACGATATGATCCGTCAGACCGGGCAGGCGGGTCGAGGCGACCGAGACTTTGCCGTCATCAGGACCGTCGATCAGAAAGGAATAGACCGGATTCAAAGTCTGGTTTCCCGCAACGACGCCTACTTCGAAGCGGGGCAGTCCAAGGCGGTTTGGCGCGCTGGTTTCATCTGTGCCGAGTGCCAGACCCGCAGGTCCGTTCAGCCAGCGGAACGCACCCAAATCACCAAATATATCAACCAGTTCCGAACCGTTATTGGGTGGGCCAAGAAACACTGCGCGCCCCATGTTTTTGGGGCGGTTCTCTTCCAGCCACGCACGCACGAGAATGCCGCCCATGGAGTGCGTGACAAAGTGGGTCACATCATCGCCACAGGCCTTCACAGGCTCATCCAGCGCCTGTCCGACAAGCTGGTCAAATGGCACAGATGTCGACGCATAGCCTTCGTTGATGGTTTTATACCCCGCATTCTCCAACGCGGTATCCATCATGACCATCGACGCGGGCCCGCGAGCGAGCCCGTGCAGGATCACGACGCAATCGGCCGCAGCAGGCAGTGGCATGGCCAGCAGTAGCGTCAGCAGTAAATATTTCAGGCCGTTGCGTTTCACGCTCATTGATCTCGGACATCTGGGACTTGGGGCAAGCCGAATTCGGACTATCTGACTTTATATAGGTAACAGGACAGGCGGATAAACCGTTGGAAAAGTCTTTGGGGATCGCCATCATTGGCGCAGGCATCACCGGTTTGACGGCCGCCGATCATCTGGTCAAGGCAGGGCGTGACGTCGAACTCTTCGATAAAGGGCGTGGCAGTGGGGGGCGCATATCCACGCGGCGCACTGAAAACGGTGTTTTTGACCATGGTGCCCCCGAAATTCAGGCTGAATCCGGTGCATTTCGCGATTTTCTGTCCGCGCTTGGGGCGGTTTCCGGAGAATGCGGCTCGAACTTTGGCGCGCCGGGGATGCGGTCGATCTTTGATCCGCTCATCTCGCGGCTTGATATCAATCAGGGCGCCGAGGTTGCCGGACTTGCCCGCGAAAGCCGAGGTTGGGTTGTGCGTCTGACAAACGGTCGATCCGTTGCGCATTTCCATACAGTGCTGGTCACGGCACCGGCCCCTCAGGCGCAGTCTCTGGTGGCAAGTGTCGCGCCAAAACTTGCGCGCGACATCGACGCTGTTAGCATGCAGCCAGTCTGGACCTGTCTGGTCGAGTTTGACACGCCTTTGCCGCTGCCCGGCAAGCTTTCGGGGCGCGGTCGCGTGATGCGTGCGGACCGGATGGCCTCAAAGCCTGCTCGCGAGGACGCGCGCGAGGCTTGGGTCATCCATATGCGGCCCGAATTTGGGCTTGAAGATACCCACGTCGACCGCGCAATTGTCGCGCCGCTGATCCTCGACGCTTTTGGTGAGACCTACGGGCTGACCTTGCCGCAGGCGCGTTATTTGGATGCGCATCGGTGGCTTTATGCCTTTGCAAATCAACCGCTTGGCCGTCCGTTTCTGGGTGATGCGGAGGCGGGGTTGTTGGTGGGCGGTGACTGGACACTTGGCAGGCGCGCCGAACATGGCTTTGAAAGCGGTCTGGAGATGGCCAAAGCAGTGCTTTCAAGAGAGGTCGTGAGCGTCTAAGGGAGAGCGCATGGCTTTCACGTTCACTTCTCTCACCGATCTTGAGCGCGCGGACTTCGACAGCATCGTCGATGTGCGCTCGCCTTCAGAGTATGCTGAAGATCACGTCCCCGGAGCGATTTCGCTGCCGGTATTGTCTGACAGTGAACGCGCAGAGGTCGGCACGATTTACACCCGCGTCAGCCCGTTCAAAGCGCGCAAGATCGGGGCTGCACTGGTTGCCAAGAACGCCGCACAGCACTTGCAGGGGCCCTTGGCGGACAAGCTCGGGAGTTGGCGACCGCTGGTCTATTGCTGGCGTGGCGGACAAAGATCGGGGTCGTTTGCGGCCATTCTTGCGCAAATCGGCTGGCGTGTTGAGGTGCTTGAAGGCGGGTATCAAAGCTATCGCCGCCGGGTGGTCGATGCATTGTATGAGCGCGCGGTGACCTCGAAGGTAGTTTTGCTGGATGGCAACACGGGCTCGGGCAAAACGGATGTCTTGCAGCGACTGGCGGCGCGTGGCGTGCAGGTTCTGGACCTCGAAGGCCTGGCGAAGCATCGCGGATCGGTGCTTGGGGGATTTGGAGAGCAACCGTCACAAAAAGCTTTCGAAACAGGGCTTTATCAGGCGATTGAGGCGCTGGATCCGA
Organism: Boseongicola sp.; assembly: GCA_013042105.1. Taxonomy (GTDB): domain Bacteria; phylum Pseudomonadota; class Alphaproteobacteria; order Rhodobacterales; family Rhodobacteraceae; genus Boseongicola. The sequence goes on along the minus strand of JABDQU010000083.1, from coordinate 10,274 downwards.
CCTTGCCCGTGGTTGTTGAAGCCGAATCCAGCCGGATCGGGGCATTGAATGTGACACCGAAACTGTTCGAAGCGATGCGCGCAGCACCCCGGATCGTCATTTCGGCACCTGTCAGCGCGCGGGCGGCGTTTTTGGCGCGCACCTATGGCGACGGGTCCGTGGACCGCGTCGAGTTCGTCGACAGGCTGGGTCGTTTGGTGGACTTGCGCGGGGCGGCGCAGGTTGAGGCCTGGAAAGCGGGCGTGATGGCTGGAGAATTCGAGGCGGTCGCGGCCTCTTTAATCGAGCTACATTACGATCCGCGTTATGCCAAAGTGCGCGAACGCATCGGGGCCGAGGCGGTTACATCCTTCTCGGCTGATACCTTGGATGAGGCCGGTCTTGAAACACTGGCCGATCAGGTGGCGGCTGCGGTCAAAGCACTTCCAGAGGCTGACCCGACCAGTCTTTGAGATGTCCGACAATTGCCGCTTCTATCCCGATTTCTCGCAGGTGTTCCATCGTCTCGTCTGACTTGTCGGATGGCACAGCGGCCAGAAAACCGCCTGCTGTTTGAGGGTCGAGCAGCAGATTTGCCGCCGCTGTGTCAGGCAGCGAGATCCCGAGTGACGCACGGTTTGATGGCGCAAGCGTCGAGGCAACGCCGGCCTCGGACAGTGCCAGCGATCCTGGGAAATGGGGCACCGCGGTGCTGTTAATCTCGGCCGTCACGCCTGCAGCGGCGGCCATGCGTTGGACATGACCGGCCAGTCCGAAGCCCGTGACATCCGTCATTGCATGCGCTGTGGCTGCCAGCACTTCTGCCGAACTTGCCTGTGATGTCGCCATCTGCCTGACCACATTTTCGATGTCATCGCCTGATGCTGTCCCGGCCATTTCGGCGGCCATCAAGGTGCCGCTGCCGATGGGGCGTGTCAGGATCAGCTGGTCGCCGATTTGTGCGCGATCAAACGTTTTGGCCGTGTCGGACAGTGTGCCGGTCACGGTGAACCCAAGTGTCAGTTCGGCGCCTTGGGTTGTGTGCCCGCCAATCAACGGTGCGCCGGTTTCCTGCGCAATCTCTTGTGTGGCTGTCAGGATTTCTCGCAAACTGCGTGCCTGAAGGTCTTCGGACATGCGCGGCAAGGTTATTTGAGCTAACATGGCTTGTGGCCTGGCCCCCATCGCCCAGATGTCGCCCATCGCGTGCAATGCCGCGATCCTTGTCATGAGATAGGGATCATCCCAGAACGCACGTATGTGATCGGTGGAAATGACCTGCTGTTGTTTACCAAAGTTAATGATCGCAGCGTCGTCTCCGGTTGACTGGAGGATGTCCGGATGGTCTTCGGACTTGAACGTGGCCAGAGCATCGTCAAGCACGCTTGCCCCCACCTTTGATCCGCACCCTCCGCACATTGGCTTGTCACCGAGCGTGTCTAGAACACCTTTCGCAGCAGAATTCGGCACTGCGGGGGGTGGCATTTTTGGTGGGTGATTCAAGCGATCCATGAAACGGCGATCAATGACGTCCTTCAAACGCCATGCCCAATCGCCCGATGCCGCTTGCCCATACTTATCCGCGACGGCGGATTTTCTCCCAAGCGAAATAAGCTTTAGATAGTGGGTTTGCGGCTGGAAAGTTTTGCGTGCCGTGCCGGTCAAATCGGCTTGAATATTGGCTGTCAGGACCGGCGCGGCGCGCACCGCGAAAACGCCAGCCTTCGGGCGCGGTGCATGAGTCAAATCGGCACAATCGCCCACGGCGTAGATACTGGGATCGTTAACCGACCTTAATGTGGCATCAACGCTTACGTAACCATTGGAGAGCTGAAGCCCCGTTTCTTCCAACCACGGAAAGGGTCGTGCGCCGGCGGCACCGACAGTAAAAACCGATGGAATGGTCGTGCCGTCATTCAGTGTCATGTGATCTGCATGGATTTCGCTGGGCGTTGCGCCTTCGATAATCTCTATGCCTGTCGACGACATTGCGTCGCGTAATTTCCGCGCCGTTGCCTTGGAGGTTCCGCTGAGTACCTCGTTGGCTTCGATGATGGTGACCGGGCAGTCTTTGCCGACACTTTTGAGGCGATGATGCATCGCAAGAGCCAGTTCTACGCCGGCGACGCCACCGCCAATAACACAAACGGGCCCTTTTTCTCCTTTTTCAACAAAGGCTTGCCACCTTGCGGCAAAGGGCCCAAGCGGTTTGGCGGCAATCGCGTTTTGAGAGAAGCCGGCGATCTCGGGCATGTTGGATGATATTCCAACGTCCAGCGATGCGATGTCGTACGAAATCGGCGGTCGATCAGTTACAACAAGCTGTTTATTTGCGCGGTCAATCTTTGTGACACGCCCGAAAACCATTCTTGCACCTGCGAAGCGTGCCAAGCGGACCAGATCGATTTCAAGCGCGTCGCGGTCATAGTGTCCTGCGACAAATCCGGGAAGCATCCCGGTATACGGCGCGGTGGCTGCCGGGTTAATAAGTGTTAAGCGCGCACCGGCGACACGCCGCATGCCCCAGCGCCGCAAGAGCAGCGCATGGGCATGACCGCCGCCAATCAAAACGACATCGCGCACAAGTGGGAGGGGTATCGAATTGTCCATTAGCATGGGTTAACGCGACTGGAGCCTCTTGGCGAGTATTCAGGGTGCAATCCATTGTGAGGTGCCATCTTGAAAAACCGCGCGGCTCAAGCCATCCGAGGTAATATGAAGCGTTTCAATCGATAGGACACGCGCGTTCAGGCAAAGCATCTGCGAGGCTTCCGGCGTTGCCTGGCGGGCATTTTCTGGCGCTTCAATCGGAGTTCCGGGAGTTGGGTCCACCGCGTAGTTCAGGCGCGTTCCTGGACCGAGCCGTGACCAGGTCTCGCTATCGACATGTGATACCTCGATATTGACCGTTAAACGTATTTGAAGCTGTTCGACTGGATCCCAGATCATAATCTCGGCGCGTTCATCTTCGTTAAGATCGGCGACCTTTTGTGACGCAGCGTGGGTGAAGACGCGCAGTATGCCAGACACGCGATCTACGTGCCGTAACACAACTATGCGAGCACTCGGCCCGTTCTCAATCGACGAGGTTGCAAGGACGACAAGATTTGCGGTTGCAGCCTTGGATTTTGGTCCGGCCTCCAAAAGACTCCAAACGAGTTCGTGGGTGCCGTTTAAAGAAGTTAACGCATCATTCATATCCAGTCATCTCCAGATAGCCGACACCGGAATGGGTGCCTTCGACCGTGACCGGGCCCTCCCAATAGGGAACGATCGTCGGCATCCAGCTTTCTGGATATACAGCCGTAACGTTAACGTTTAGCCCGCGTTCTTCCAATTCGACCTTCCAGCCAATCGGGATGTCCCTGCCGGCAATCCGCGCCAAATCAGTTGGTTCCAATGTAAGTTCTCCGGGTTCCAGCGCGTCGGGCAAGCCATCGGCGGATATCCATGTCCCCACGACATAGTCGTCTTGCGCGGTGTCACGCAGACGAAATCCCATAAACTTTTCACCCCCGTCAAGATGCAGCGAAAACCAGTCCCAACCGGTTTGCGTTGCGCTTAGGGGCTGTGAGGACCACTCCCGATCCATCCAGGCCTGACCGGTGACCTTCACCGGACCCGTTGGCAGGGTGATTGTGCCGGACGCACGGTAAAATGGCTGCGAAAAATAGTAGCTTGCCATGCCTGAAGCGGACTTCTGAGAATAACCGTTTGCGCCTTGAAGGACAAATGGTTGCGAGGCGTCCAGAGTGAGTTCGTATGCAAAATCAGACCCTTGTGCCGTTATCATCACGTTGTTCGGATCGGGGCCTGTCATTTCCCATTCGTCGATAAACGCGTGAAATGGCGCTGCTGTCACATTGGCTTGACCGATCCCGCCGCGTGCAATGCGCTCGTCGTGGAAATGCCCCTGAGGGGTCGAAACGGCGGCATGACCCAGCCATATCTGGTCTGAAGCCTCACCCGACGGGCGGATACCGTTGCGGAAAAGTGTCCATTGCGCGCCGTAGAGTTCGCCATTGTCACCCGTCAAGACAGCAGTGACATACCACCACTCAATACGAAAACTGGGATGCGGCCCATGGTCTTCGGGGAAGGTGAAACGTGTTGTGGGATCTGGAAGCGCGTAACCGTCAGCATCTGCGCCCATTCCTGCAAAACCTTGAGGTTTCGCATCGAGTGGTAGAGCAACGATCATGACAATTGTCAGGAATACCTTAACGTTCATGGGCGAAGACCTTTATGAGATCGGCAGGCGGACGGGTCGCGAGACGGCCTGCGGGCCAAAGGCCCGCCAGTCCGGCGGCCACCAGCGAAAGCCCCAAAAGCCAAAGCCAATCAAGCGGAAAGACGGTCATGGGAAGCTGCCAGCCAAACGCTTCAACATTAATGACTGTTAACAAAACCCAGGCAAGCAATAGTCCGACAGGGATGGCCAGGATGAACGTCAAGAGGGCGAGAACGACAGCTCGGGCAAGTTCGATCATTCCGAGCGTCTGTCGCGAAATTCCCAAAGCCCACACCGGCGCAAGTTGTGGCAATCGCATTGCGGCAAGTGTCAATAGGCTGGTCAGTATCGCAACGGCCGCGACCGAAAGCGTTAACACATTTAATGCGGCGCTTACGGCAAAGGTACGCTCAAATATCTGCAGCGAGAATGACTTTAGGGATGCCTGATCGACGATATTTTCCGGGGGTAAACCGAATTCTTCTGTTAGCGCTTGGCGTAAGTTGGGAAGCTCAGCCGGATTGAGGCGCAATCCAAAATCTGTTCGGTCAACGTCGAGGTAGCGTGAAGTTAAAGTGTCGAGTGGAAGAATGGCTTGACCAAGCGGATTTCCATAATCGCTGTAAATGCCTGTAATCGTTGCGTTCCATCCGCCCGGCATCGGAAGTTGATCGCCCGGTTTGAGACTTTCGCGGCGCGCAAGTTGTTCGTTGATCAGAACCCCCTCGTTCTGACGAATGAGGTCCCAAACATTTGGCACAGCATCGATCAACGGCCAGTTTTCGCGGTATGTTTCGTGATCCACCACTCCGTAAATCTCGCCGGGCGCACCAAGCAGGTCTTTGTCTGTATGCCAGATCGGAAGCACAGCATCGACGCGTGGAGTGACGAAAGCGATTAACGCTTCAACATCTGCCTCGTCTTCGGCTCCGATGTAGACTTCGCTGGCAAGACGTTGGTCCAGCCAGCCCGTGAATGTGAGGCGAAAGCTACCAACCATCGTTGAAACGCCGATGTTCGCGGAGAGAGCAAGTAGGAGCGCCATCAAAGCCAGCGAGAGACCGGGGATCTGTTGGCGGGTATCGGCCCAAAACCACTGCGCCAGAGGGCCTGAACTGCTTATGCTTTGACCCAGTTTAAGAAGTATTACCAATGCGGTAGGGAGTGTTAAGGCAGCGGCAATCAAGAGCCCTCCTAAAAGGGTGAATCCAGAGAGCAAATTGCTACCCAAGACACCCGCTGAAGTGGCCACGAAAAGAGCCAGTCCAGCAATCAGCAATTGAAGACGCATGGTTCGGGAAGACGCCATCGCCCATGCGCGCGGCTGGGCGGTTGCCAGTGGTGTCAGCCGGGCGACCTGATAGAGGCTCGTTGCGGCCGCCAATGCGGTTCCGAGGATGGCGATGGCAAGGCCACTGAGCCACCACGACGGGGTCAGTGTCAGGGTTCCCTCGACCGTTGCGCCATACAGTCCACGAAGCGTCGCGGCGACGTCCGGAAGTAGCGATGCGGCGACCAGATAGCCCATCCCGATTCCCAGGCCGCCGGCGATTAACGCAAACATTACAAGCTCGGCGACCAAGAGCGCGACAAGGTTGCCTGTGGTCACTCCAATCGCGCGAAGGGTGCGGAAAACCGATCTCCTCTGTTCGAAGGCCAGCCCCACCGCGCCATTCACGATAAAAAGTCCGACGACAAAACTGAGCAGACCAAAGGCCGTCAGATTGAGGTGGAAACTGTCCGTCAAACGGGCAAGATCGGCCGCTGCATCGGGTTCCTCAAGGATCAAATCCGGCGCGACTTCGACCAGCGCGGATTGCACGAGCGGCTGATCAGAAAGAACCGTCAGACGACTTATTCCATCAGTATTTGTAAGGGCTTGTGCGGCTTCGATGTCCATTATCGCCATGCCTGCGGCGACCCCTTCGACGGAGCGGACGCGCATGCCGAGATTGCCCAGGCGCAAGGCTGTGGCTGGCGCGGCGAGGACAAGTCCTTCTCTGCCGAGAAAGTCAGATATTTCGAACTCGGCTACGGCGGCTCCGGCTGGGTTGGACGGCGTGATCGTCAGTGGATCGATACCCAGAACGCGCACGCGCCCGTCGGATGCGGGCAGCCATCCGTCGACAACCGGGCTGACCAGCCAGCCGTTTCGACGCAATTGAGCGAATGCTTCGTTTGAGATGAGCGCGCCGGTTTTCGATACGAGAAACGGTTCTCTACCGAGGACGTTTGCCGCGTCATCATAGCTTTTTCGGGCTTCTGTGTTTATCGCCTGCACGCCGGACCAGAGGGCGGTTGCGAGGGCGAGACCGAGGATGAGTGTCAGGAGCTGGAAGGGGCGGCGTTTCCAGTGGGAGAGCAGCGTCAGAAGAACGGTGCGCGTCATCACTGGAACTGGCCCCGGCTGAGGTGCTTTCGGCGGTCGGCTCGGGCGGCAAGTCGGTCGGAGTGAGTCACGATCAAAAGGGCCGCGCCTTCGTTTCGCGCGCTTGACAGAAGGAGGTCAAAAACTTGGTCACCGGTTTGTTCATCAAGGTTACCGGTTGGCTCGTCTGCAAGGATCAGTTTTGGTGAAGCTGCGACGGCTCGACCGATGGCGACGCGCTGTTGTTGGCCTCCCGAAAGCTGTTCGGGGTATTTCGAGAGCTGGTCGGCCAGTCCAAGCGAAGCGGCGAGGGGGGCAATGTCGACCTTTTTGCCGGCCAGACGGGCCTGAAATGTGAGGTTTTGGGCGACCGTAAGAGAGGGGATGAGGTTAAATTGCTGAAAGACGATTCCGATTTTCTCGCGGCGGAGAGCGGCATTTTCGCTCTCGCTCAGGTCCGATAAGCTATTGCCATCTATTGATATTTCACCCGTGTCTATGGGTTCGAGACCTGCGATCATATGCAAGAGAGTCGACTTCCCCGACCCGCTTTCGCCGGTGAGCGCCAGGACTTCGCCCGGGGAGAGGGTCAGGGAGACGCCTTTGATGATGGCGACGTCGCCGAAGCTTTTGTTAACGGAAGTGACTGAAAGGACCATGGGTGTCATTTAACCCGGTTGCGGCGCGCGAACAGAGGATTAATCGACGGTGAGACCAGATGGCACAGATTTGGGGCGCCCGAGGGGGAGGTTTTGGGCGGTTTTGCCCGTCAGGCTTTCGAGGAAAACGACCAGATCAGCGATTTCGGCGTCGCTGAGATCACGCGGAGTGATGTCGATTTTGGCGCGTTGCCGCGCGATTTCGCGGGTGTGATACTGGACCGCAAAGTCGGCGCGCGCCAGCCACGGAACTGACGGGAGCTTGGCCTGATCGCGCGTCCATTGGTCCAGCGCGGTGAGCGGGTCAAGATGGTGGCGCACAATGCCTTCCAGCGTTGGATAGGCGCCGTTGTGGCCGTAAGGCGCTGTTAACGCGACGTTTCTTAGCATCGGAGTGCGAAAGCGATAGGCGTCTTCAAGCCGGTTGCTTTCGCCCATCCGCCCCACATCGCGGGGTTGAAGGTCAAAGCGACGCGTCTTGCCAGGACCGAATGCGGGCAGGGCGAGGGCGTGGAATTTCTGATCTGACATAAGGGGGCCGGAATGGCAGGACGAGCATCCGGCTTCGCCATAAAACAAGTCCATGCCGTTTTTTGCGGCAGGCGTCAGAGCGTTCACGTCGCCCGTCAGATATAGGTCAAATGGGCTGTCGTGGTTTTTCCACTCGGTCCCCATGAAGGCCGCCAACGCGTTTGCGATGTCGACGATCTCCACGTCTTCAGGCGTATTAATATCATCAAAGGCCTTAACAAACATTAATCCGTAGTCCGGATTGGTGCGCACGGCCAATGTGATGATCGGCCAGGCGTTGTCGATGCGGTCATTGATGGCGCCGCCGACTTCGTTTTCGCGCGGAGCGCCCGCCATCTCGAAGCGCGCCGTCAGCGGGAAGAGGGCCTGGGCCGCAAGGATGGTTTCCAGACCATCGGGCAGCCATTCTTCGGCCGGTGAGTTGAAGCCGTTGCCGAAGATATCCGAGATCGAGAGGCGTCCATCGTGGAACAGGACGTCGATATCTTTTGCGCCAAGGTTCCATAGGGCGGGGGCGTTTCTTGGAATGCGTTTTTCAATACGGTCGGGGCCGGTGCCTGCCATGCGTTTGGGTCCAAGGCCTTGCCCGCCTTCACCAATGCCGAGGCTGAGGCCGTCGGTGCCGCCAAGGTCGTGGTGGTGGCAGGTGCCGCAGGAGATATTTCTGTTGCCCGACAAGATCTTGTCATAGAAAAGAAGTTGACCGATTTTGGCTTTTTCCGGGTCAAACGCGATGAAATCATCATCCGTAAGGGGGCGCGGAAGATCAGCCGCGAAGGCCGGAAAAGCGACGCAAAGGGCAAGGATATGAAGCAAGCGATTCATGGGTTTATTCTGGCAGGTGCAGCCGTGCTCGCAAGTCCTGTTTGGGCCGAAATCGAAACAGCGCGCGACCTTATGGAAGCGGGACGATTTGAAGAAGCGATGCAGGAATTTCTGCCTGCGGCGCGCTCTGGCAACGCGGATGCAGAAGAACTGATTGGCGTAATGTATGCGCTTGGACTGGGTGTTGAGCGCGATCCGGAGCGTGCGTTTGAGTGGTATTTGCGCTCGTCTTTGAAGGGGCATCCGGGGGCTCAGTCGGGGTTGGGGTGGTATTACGAATTGGGCTTGGGAATGCCTGCGCCTGATTTGGTGCGGGCGTATTTGTGGTATGGGCTCAGCACGATCGGGGGCGATCCGGATGCGGCTATCTCATTGGAAGAAATACAAAAAAAGATGACGCAGGACGAGATTGATCGCGCGGAAGTTCTGATTAACGATTATAAACCGTGGATGTATCCGTTCCGGTGAGCCCGCGAAAATGGGGTGAAATGCAACGTCGATATGACGTCGGTATCACGTCGGTATTACGTCGGTGCGCCCGCGCGCGGGATTAGGGTTTTGTTCATCTGGTTGAACTTTCGTCGCGAACTGTAAGATTTTAGGCACTTTTTTGGGTTGGCACGTGGTGAAGGTCTCAAATCGGTTGACTTGTGCAGCCTTTGCCCCCATGTCCCCTTCACGACGCTTCTGCCGCGTGAGCAGACCGCGCCTTCGGGAGTGCGAGGCGTCACACCAATCCTGGCACCCACCTCACGCAGGGGTCCGGCGCGACGACGACGCCTTTGGCATTCGGCCTTTGGATCAGAGCGGCGCGCAACCCGACTGCGACCTGTCCGCCCGATCATGGGCGGTGGTGCGATTTGTAATGGCGTACGGCTTGGGCCTGCGCTGAGAAAAAGAGACTTAATGGACTTTGATATGTTGGGGCTGCAGCCCCGTATTGTGGCGAAACTTGCCGAGCAGGGGATCACCGATCCCACACCCATCCAGAAAAAAGCGATCCCGCATGCGATGCAGGGCCGGGATGTGATGGGGCTGGCGCAGACCGGCACCGGAAAGACGGCGGCCTTTGGTTTGCCGCTTATTCACACACTGATGAAAATGGGCGTGAAGCCCGAAGCCAAGACCGCACATGGTCTGATTTTGGCCCCGACGCGCGAGTTGGCGAAACAGATTTCCGACAACCTGAAGGCCTATACCCAAGGCACGCATCTGAAGATCGGGATCGTCGTGGGCGGTCAGTCGATCAATGTGCAAATCCAGCGTCTGGCACGCGGGACGGATTTGCTGGTGGCGACACCGGGGCGCTTGATCGACCTGATCGACCGGCGCGCGGTGCGTCTGGATCAGACGAAGTTTCTGGTGCTGGATGAGGCGGACCAGATGCTGGACATGGGCTTTATTCATGCGTTGCGCCGGATTGCGCCGCTGTTGTCGCCCGAGCGGCAAACGATGCTGTTTTCTGCGACGATGCCCAAGCAGATGAACGAGTTGGCGGATGCCTATCTGACGGATGCGGTGCGGGTAGAGGCAGCCCCTCCGGGCAAGCCAATTGAGAAGATTACGCAAGGTCTGCATTATGTGGCGCAGTCCGAAAAGACGCGGTTGTTGATCGAGTATCTGGATGATCACCGCAGTGAAATGGCGCTGGTTTTTGCGCGCACCAAGCATGGCTCGGAGC
>JABDQU010000080.1 GCA_013042105.1 Boseongicola sp. | reverse complement strand
CCTTTTGCTGACGCGTCAAAAGAGCCTGCAATCGCTGAAGCCGCTCATCTGCCTCCGCCGCATCAACCTCGGCGCGCTCGGCCGCAGGTGTGCCCGGACGGGGCGAATACTTGAAGCTATAGGCCTGTCCGTAGCCCACCGTCTCCACCAGATCGAGCGTCGCCTGAAAGTCCGCTTCCGTCTCTCCGGGAAACCCGACAATGAAATCGCCTGACAACAACAGATCAGGGCGCACGCCACGAATACGCTCAATCAAACGGATGTAACTTTCAGCGGTATGCTTGCGGTTCATCGCTTTCAAAATCTTGTCCGACCCCGACTGAACCGGCAAATGCAAATAGGGCATCAGCTTGTCGCAATCCCCGTGAGCTGCGATCAGATCCTCGTCCATGTCGTTGGGATGGCTGGTCGTAAACCGAATGCGCTCCAAACCGTCGACCTTGGCCAGATCACGGATCAGGCCCGAAAGCCCCCGCGCATGCCCGTGATAGGCATTCACGTTCTGCCCCAAAAGCGTGATCTCGCGCACGCCGCGCTCCACCAGATCGCGCGCCTCGCCCATCACCCGCTCGGCAGGGCGCGATACCTCAGCGCCACGCGTATACGGCACCACGCAAAACGCACAGAACTTGTCGCAGCCTTCCTGCACCGTCAAAAACGCCGTCGGCCCACGCTTGGCCTTCGGGCGCGCCGCCAGATGCTCAAACTTGTCTTCTTCCGGGAAATCCGTATCCAGTGCCTTTTCCCCGGACCGCGCCTTTGCCTCCAACTCGGGCAAGCGATGATAAGACTGCGGCCCCACCACCAGATCGACCATCGGCTGACGCGCCATGATCTCCCCGCCTTCGGCCTGCGCCACGCATCCGGCCACTCCGATCTTCAGGTCCGGCTTGGCCTCTTTTAATGGCCGATACCGCCCCAGTTCCGAGTAAATCTTCTCCGCCGCCTTCTCGCGAATATGACAGGTGTTGAGCAAGATCATGTCAGCGTCATCCGGCGTATCCGTCGCCACATACCCCTGCCCGCCAAGGCTCTCGGCCATGCGTTCACTGTCATAAACATTCATCTGACAGCCATAGGTCTTGATAAAAAGCTTCTTCGGCGCGGTCATGTCAAAAGGCACTTTCAAGGGTCATTCCGGATCAACAGGCGTCCTACACGCCCCACCCTGCCTTGCCAAGTCACAAGGCCCCGTGCCATCGTGCCGCGACCCCCAGATGAGCCCCGACAACGATGCGCTTTGCCTCCCTCCCTGATGCCACCAAAAGCCGCGCGATCCGACAGGCCAAAGGCCCTGTCGCCATCCTCATCGCCGAAGACGACGCTGCGATCCCCGAAACCCTGCAACATCTGCGTCAGATCGGATGCGCAACGCTGATCCTCGCAGCCCCCGTAGACCTCGCGATCCCCGATGGCCTGCCCGAAGACGTCCTGCGCATCGACCACAAAACCCGAGGCCCCAACATCACGCCAACCATCGTGAACCCTCTGGTCGCCGCCCTGCCCGAAAAAACCTGGGTCACTTACGGCTACAACGCCGAATTCCTGTTCTACCCCTTTTCGGAAACCCGCAGCTTGGGCGAAATGCTCGCCTTTCATACCGAAGAACGCCGCTTCGGCATGCTGACTTACGTCATCGACGCCTACGCAGCAGACCTCTACGCCGCCCCCAACGCCGTCTCCCTGACAGATGCCCACTTCGACCGCTCAGGCTACTACGCCCACGCGCGCCAAACCCCCGATGGCGCCAAAAAAGACCGCCAGATCGACGTCTTCGGAGGCCTGCGCTGGCGCTTTGAAGACCACATCCCCGAACCCCGCCGCCGCATTGACCGCATCGCGCTTGTGCGCACCGAAAAGGGCCTCACGCTTAACGACGACCACACATGGTCAGACCCCGAACGCAACACCTTCGCCTGCCCCTGGCACAATAATCTGACCGCGGCCCTTGTCTCTTTCCGCGCCGCCAAAGCCCTGAAAACCAACCCCGCCAGCCGCTACGATATCGACACCTTCCACTGGCACAATTCCACGCGCTTTGAATGGCGCGCCCAGCAACTCCTCAACCTCGGCCTGATCGAGCCGGGCCAGTGGTTCTGACGGTTTCTTCTGTTTCAAAATATCCTGGGGCGAGGGGCAACGCCCCTCCAGAAAACTCTTACCCTTCCGGCACCAGCCGACGCCGCTCAATCGACGCATCAAACGCATCCACCTGAAAAACCGGCGCCAGCAAAGCTCTCAGCTCAGCGCGCCGCGGATGGCTCGGATTTGCCACCGTAAAACACACATAGTCCTCCACAATCGCCGCCTGCTGCTCGTATCCAAACGCGAAGAACACAGGCGCTTCACCGGACGCTGAATAATACGGATCCGGCAAAGCGATACTCTCTGCGGCGGCGCGAAACGGCGTATATCCCGTCCAGCTGCGGTTTTGCCACTGCCAGACATGGGTCAACTCATGCGCCAGAACCAGCCCTTGCGGAAATCGCAACACCCGCGGCCAGCCAAGCTTCATATCCCGCGCCTTTAAAGGCCCCGAGAAATGCATGTAATTGCCAAGCGCGATGGCCTGAGGTGGCTGCGCCCCGCGCGGCTGCGGCGTGCGCACACAAGCGCGCTCGGTGCCCCGCATCACGCGCGGCTCGCCTGCGTCCGTCGCCCAATACGGCAAAGACAGGATGCGCACTTTCTCGGTGTTCAAGGTCGGCCCGAAAAACGTCTGCGCGAAATCCGTCTCGGCCTCCGTCAAAGGCCGCCCGCAAGCGGCAAGGCAACACAGCAGCAATACCAGAACCCTAGACCTCACCTTGCGCCACGGCCCTTTGCACCAATTCAAACACATTGGCCTGCCCGGTTCCCATATTGAACGCCGAAACCCGACGCCCGGCAATCACATCATCGGCAATCGCGCCGGCCTGTGCCGGTCGCCCCTCTGCCAGATGCCAGATCATCTCGGTGACGACAAAATCATCCGGGCCCCGTCCTGCCACATCACGCAAAGCCATCGCCGGAACACTGAAATCAAAATCCGGATCAAACGCCTCAAACTCACGGGTCGCGAAGGCCACCATCTGAGCGGCAATGCCCTCAACCGCCTCCCCATCGAGCTTCACCGAAGACATCGCCGGAACCCGCACCGAAAGGCCTCGGAAATGAAAGCTCACCGACCGCTTTGCAGGGTGAGCCCAACCGGCAACCCGCCAAAGCGCCTCGTCCCAAGCCACCGGCTTGGCCAGAAACCACGCCCGCGCGGCAAACTCATAAACATGAAACGCAAGTGCCCCCTCAACGCGGGTCAACGTGCCCGACCACGCCTGCCAGCCCGAACCCGCTGCCGCGGCGCGCACCGCCCCGGCCAATCCCTTCGGAGGCCAGCTTTCCGCGCTCACAGCATTGCCGGAACAACCAGATCGGGTGGTCGGTGCCCGTCGTCGAAGGTCTTGATATTGATGATAACTTTCTCGCCCATCTCAATGCGCCCCTCGACCGTCGCCGAGCCCATATGCGGCAACAGCACGACATTCGGCAATTCGCGCAGGCGCGGGTTGATCTCGTGACCATGCTCGAAAACGTCCAGCCCCGCTCCGGCAATCCCGCCCGAGCGCAACATCCGCGTCAACGCATTCTCGTCAATCACTTCCCCGCGCGAGGTGTTCACAATCACCGCCGTTGGCTTCATCAGATTTAATCGCCGCGCGTTCATCAAATGGAACGTCGATGGCGTGTGGGGACAGTTGATCGACAGAATATCAACCCGGCTCACCATCTGATCGAGGCTCTCCCAATAGCGCACCCCAAGCTCGTCCTCGATCTCGGGCCGCAGACGTCTGCGATTGTTGTAATGCACCTCCATGCCAAACGCCGCCGCGCGCCGCGCCACCGCCTGACCAATGCGGCCCATCCCGAGAATGCCCAAACGACGCCCGCCGACACGGCCCCCCAAAAGAGCAGTCGGCGACCAACCATCCCACTGACCCTTTTGCATGACCGCCAACCCCTCGGGGATGCGCCGCGTCACCGCAAGGATCAGCGCCATTGTCATGTCTGCCGTGTCATCGGTCAGAACGCCGGGCGTGTTCGTCACATGAATGCCGCGTTGCCGTGCGGTGGCCACGTCGATATTGTCGACCCCCGCCCCGAAATTTGCGATCAACTTCAGGTTCTCACCGGCCTGCGCCAGAACACCGGCATCCACGATATCGGTGATTGTCGGCACCAGAACATCTGCCGAGCGCACTGCCGCAATCAACTGATCCCGCGTCATCTGCGCGTCATCCGATGACAAGGTGACATCGAACAATTCCGACAACCGCGCTTCCACCACCTCGGGCAAGCGCCGCGTTACAACAACTTTCAGACGTTTGTCTGGCATTTTGATCTCTGACCTTCCATCAGCCGCCGCTTTTTGGCAAAGTGACAATGAATGACCTGAGGCACAAGAGACGCTTGAAAAAAGCGCGCCAAAAACAGGATGAGCAGTATGACGGGCGGACCGAAATTCCTATCGCTTGCAATGGGCCTGTGCCTTTTGTGCATGACGGCGCTCGCCGCCGCAGCCGCCGAGCGTGGCCCGGTCACAAATCTGCCCATGCCGCGCTTTGTGTCGCTGAAAGCCGAGGAAGGCAACGTGCGCCGCGGCCCCTCGCTCAGCCACCGGATCGACTGGGTGTTTACCCGCCGCAACATGCCGCTTGAGGTCACCGCCGAATACGGCCACTGGCGCCGCGTGCGCGACCGTGATGGGGTTGGCGGCTGGGTGCATTACTCGCTCTTGTCGGGCGTGCGGCATGTGATTGTCGAACAGGACCTGACCCCGATGCTGGTCAAACCCGACCCAGAAAGCCCGGTGAACGCCATGGCGGAATCAGGCGTCATCGCGCGGCTTGATTCCTGCGGTCTTGACTGGTGCCGCATCAGCGCAGATGGCGCACGCGGATGGGTCGAAAAGCGCAGACTTTGGGGCATCCGCCCCGACGAAATCAAAGAATAACCGAATATATTCAATTCGCTAGATCAAGACGAGATTGCCGGATTTTCAGCTTGACCTCAAGTTTACTTGAGGCCGTAGCATCCCTTCAGACATCACATCTAAAGGACTGAAACCATGGCAACTGCACGACTTGAACACATCAACATGACCGTCTCCGACCCGAAGGCCACAGCCCAATGGCTTGGTCGGGTTTTCGGCTGGAAAATCCGTTGGGAAGGGGCTGGCATGCAAACCGGCTATTCTGTCCATTGCGGCGACGACACCTCTTATGTCGCCCTTTTCACCTATCCCGAAACGCCGAAACCCAAGGACGAAAGCTACGTCACGCTTGGGGGCTTCAACCACT
>JABDQU010000078.1 GCA_013042105.1 Boseongicola sp. | reverse complement strand
ACCCCGAGGTATTTTCGAAAGGGTGAAATGGGCTGCACGGGCGCTGCACATCTGATGTGCCGGGCCTGCGTATGCTGGCGTTAGGTGTTGTGTCTGAGGCAGGTGGAAGGCCGGGGTGTTTCATCCCCTCGCGCCCCGGTCCATCCACAGGTATGCTTGCCCGGCAAGGAGTTTTGGTTGAATGCGCGATGTGACGATTTTGGTGGTCGATGATGACGGCCAGATCCGGGATGTATTGAAAATTGCGCTCGAGCGCGCCGGGTTTCGGGTTGTTCAGGCGCGCGATGGTGTTGAGGGGCTGCGCTCAGTTCAGATGGCACCGCCTGATCTTGCAATTCTGGATATCGGCATGCCTGAGATGGATGGCCTCGAGCTCTGTCGCGCTATCCGGCGGGATTCAGAGGTGCCGATCCTGTTTCTGACCGCGCGGGATGATGAGGTGGATCGCATTCTTGGTCTGGAGTTGGGCGGGGACGATTATGTCACCAAACCGTTTTCACCGCGCGAGTTGGTTGCGCGGGTGCGCGCGATTTTGAAGCGCACGAAGGGGGCTGTGCCCGAGGTGCGCAGTTTGGAGCGGGGACGTTTGTCCTTGTCGCCCGAAGCGCATGATTGCCGGGTGGATGGGATTGTTGTTCAGTTGACGGCCACCGAGATTGCGATTTTGTCGCGTTTGATGGCGCGCCCGGCGCAGGTCTTTTCACGTCCCAAGCTGGTCGATGCGATCTGGGGGCCGGGGATGATTGTATCGGATCGCACGCTTGACAGTCATTTGCGGAACCTGCGGTCGAAGTTGGGAGATGCCGGTCTGGAGGATGCGATTGATACGCTGCATGGTGTCGGCCTGAGGATGGGTCCTTGCGGCGTCGCGTGAGGGCCAAGTGGCGGCCGCCGTTGATGCTGGTTCTTGGCGGCTCGCTTTTGGCGGTTTTGGTGTTGCCGGTTTTTGGTTTGGTGATGGTCAGCAGTCTGGCCCCCGGCTTGAGCGGGGGGCGGGCGCTTTTGCTTGTTGCGGTTGTTTCGCTTGTGGCGACTTTGGTGTTGGGGTGGTTGTTGTGGCGGTTGATCCTGCGGCCAGTGCGGGGACTGGCAGAGCGCGCAGAGGTGATCCGGGCGGGCGGCGTGGCCGAGCCGATGGAGCACTATGGCACGCCTGAGATCGGGGAACTGGGGCGAACGGTTCTGGAGATGGCTGAGGTGTTGCAGGCACGCGAGTTGGCGGTGCGGTCCTATTCCGACCATGTGAGCCATGAGTTGAAGACCCCTTTAACGGCGATCCGGGGGGCGGCGGAATTACTGGAAGCTGATAATACCCTGTCGGCGGAAGCGTCGGGGTTGGTGTCCGGCATTGTGAAGGCGGAAGCACGGTTGGAGCGGCTCTTGGAGGCGGCGCGTAAGATTGCGGCGGCGCGCAACCCAATGCATCACGGGGCTGCGGCGCTTGGAGATGTGATCTTGCCGGAGGCTGGCATTGAGGTTGAGCTTTCGGGTCGTGATGTGGTGTTTCCGCTGTCAGCGGATGGTCTTCAGATTGTGCTTGGTCATCTTGTTGCGAACGCCGAGGGCGCGGGCGCGGAGCGCGTGTCTGTCGCGGGCGCGATGACACGCGACGGGGCTGTTTTGACCGTTTCTGACGATGGACCGGGGATTTCTGCGGGCAATCGGGGCAAATGTTTTGAGCCTTTCTTCACCACGCGTCGTGATGCGGGAGGCACGGGCATGGGGCTGGCGATTGTGCAGACGTTGCTCTTGGCGCATGGGGGCGAGATTTCGCTTGAGCCGAGCGAGGCGGGTGCCCGGTTTCGCATTGTGTTTTGAGCGGAATGGCCTGAAGGTCGGAGCCATGTTGCGCAATATTCCAAATATCCTGTCGCCCGATATGCTCTGGACGCTGCAAGCGATGGGCCATGGAGATACGCTGGTCATTGGAGACGCAAACTTCCCCGGTCAGTCGATGGGGCAGCGGTGTCACCGCATGGACGGTATCTCGGCGACGGATGTGCTGGAGGCTGTGTTGACGCTGTTTCCGCTGGATAGCTTTGTGCCGGACCCCGCGCAGGTGATGCAGATGGTGGATGATCCCGACGGCACGCCGCCGATTGTGCATGAATTTCAGAAGATCATCGACGACGTGGCAGATCACCCCGCGCCGATTGCCAAGGTCGAGCGCTTTGCGTTCTACGATCTGGCGCGTGAGGGCTTTGCGGTGGTTCAGACCGGGGAAGCGCGGCTTTATGGGAATATAATCCTGAAGAAAGGTGTTGTCGTGCCGTGAAGAGTGGCGCGTGTCGGTGATGGTGGATACCTCAAACCTCGACGATCTGATCGTATGCACCGAGTGTGATGCGCTGTATCGCGTCCGGCAGCCAGAGCGCGGGCAGGTTGCGATCTGTGCGCGGTGCCACACGGTCTTGGCGGCCCCTCGGGCGAAAGCAGCTTTGCAGATCGTGGCTTTGGCGGTGGCGACGATGATCCTGATCGTCGGGGCTGCGGTTTTTCCGTTTTTACGTATCGAAGCCGGGGGCGTGGCAAATGCGGCATCTGTTCTGGACATTGCCTATGCGTTTTCGGACGGGTTTTTGACGGTGCTGGTGGTTGCGACGATTGCGATGATATTGGCGATCCCGGCGCTGCGGACAGGGTTGATCATTTACGTCTTGGCGCCGTTCATTGTGGACCGGCCCGCTTTGCCCGGCGCGCGGGCGGCGTTTCGGGTGGCGCAGGAGTTGCGGCCCTGGGCGATGGCAGAAGTCTTTGCAATCGGATGCGCGGTGTCGCTGGTGAAGGTCGCGGATTTGGCGCAGGTGACATTTGGGCCTGCCTTCTGGATGTTTGCGGTTTTGACGGTGCTCATTGTTATCCAGCAAAAGTTCATGTGTAGTTGGTCGGTATGGAACGCATTGGCCTCACAGACCCGGTCCTGACCGCCCGCGATGCCGGGCTGGTTGGCTGTCGCACCTGCGCGAGGGCCTGGCCGATGGACACGCGCACCTGTCCGAACTGCGGGGCGCGGGTTCAGTCGCGATCAAGGCGCAGTTTGCAGCGGGTTTGGGCGTGGTGGTTGGCGGGGTTGATTTGCTATGTGCCGGCGAACATCTATCCGATGCTGGAGACGCGGACTTTGGGGCGCACGGAAAGCGCCACGATTGTGGGCGGCGCGGTGGAGTTGGCGGAACATGGGTCGTATGGCATTGCGCTGATCATTCTGGTGGCGAGTGTGGTGATCCCGGTGGGTAAGTTTGTGAGCGTCGCGTTTCTGGCTTTGAGTGTCGGGCGTATTTCAAGAACGACGCCGGAGGCGCGGCATGGAGTGCATGAGATTGTTGAATATATCGGGCGCTGGTCGATGATCGACGTCTTTGTGGTGGCAATCCTGTCGTCGCTGGTGCAGCTAAATGCTGTGGCGGCCATCCAGCCGGGGCCGGCGAGCCTTGCGTTCGCATTGTCGGTGATATTCACGA
>JABDQU010000076.1 GCA_013042105.1 Boseongicola sp. | reverse complement strand
TTCCCGACCTTGACCGCAATGCGACCGTCCGCAAGCGCTTGCACAAAGCGCCCCTGAACTGAAACACAACTCCCCAATAGGATTGTTCTGATCACACCGCCGCCCCCGCTGTTCGGTGATGCGACGTTACACGATAGTGTTACAATTGGTAGGAAAATGTGTGCAAAAATTGCGCGCAAATGCACAGAATCAGTGCGTTTACAGCCAGTCCCGGAGGATCGGGATCAGTGGGATATCGGCGGGTGGCATCGGGTAATCGCGCAGATCCCGGGCGAAAACCCACTTCAGAACCTGACCTTCCTGCGCCACCGGTGTGCCCTCCCATTTGCGGCAGGCAAAAAGCGGCATCAGCAAGTGGAAATCATCATAGGTGTGGCTGGCGAAGGTCAGTGGCGCAAGGCAGCTTGCCCATGTGTCGATACCAAGCTCTTCGTGCAATTCGCGGATCAGTGCGGCCTCAGGGGTTTCGCCGGTTTCGACTTTACCGCCGGGAAATTCCCAGAGGCCGGCCATGGATTTCCCCTCAGGGCGTTGAGCAATCAGGACCCGCCCATCGGCATCGACAAGCGCGACGGCAGAGACCAAAACTGACTTCACGACCGGTAATCCGCGTTGATGGCGATGTATTGATTGGTGAGATCGCAGGTCCAGACCGTTGCACCCATGTCGCCCAGCCCAAGATCAACGCGAATCGTGATGTCTTCGCCTCTCATATGGGCGGCTGCTTCGGCTTCTACGTAATCGGGCGAAACCTGTCCGTTTCGCGCCACTTCCGTGTCGCCAAACCAGATTGACAGTCGGTCACGATCAGCTTCCGCTCCGGATTTCCCGACCGCCATTACGACACGGCCCCAGTTCGGGTCTTCGCCGGCAACGGCCGTTTTTACCAAGGGCGAATTGGCGATTGCAAAGGCCACTTTCTGCGCGTCTTCGACGTTGGCCGCGCTTTTGACCTCAACGGTCACGAACTTCGAGGCGCCCTCGCCGTCGCGCACGACCTGATGCGCTAAATCAAGCATGACCTGGTGCAACCCGCCTACGAATGCGGCCTTTCCCTTGACCGAGGCAGTGTCGACATCTGCGCGGGATGCGCCCGTTGCGGCGACAAGAAGCGTGTCCGAGGTCGAGGTATCGCTGTCGACCGTGATCCTGTTGAACGTCGAGTCACACATGTCTGTAGTGTAGCGTTGCAGGAGATCGAAAGAGACCTTCGCGTCCGTAAAGATATAGACCAGCATCGTCGCCATGTCCGGCGCGATCATGCCCGAGCCCTTTGCAATTCCCGCGATAGAGACGGTTTTCCCGTCTATCTCAACGGTGCGCACTGAACCTTTTGGGAACGTGTCGGTCGTCATGATCGCTTTGGCCGCATCCGCGATGCCATCCGGTTTGAGCGCGCCGCCAAGATCGGAAATCACACTTGTGATGCGGTCATGCGGCAATGGTTCACCGATGACACCGGTCGAAGCGGTGAAAACCCGCGCCTTTGGCACGTTGATCGCGGATGCGACCGCGCCAGTGAGGGCCTCGACTGCTTCCACGCCTTTGATACCGGTAAACGCGTTGGCGTTGCCTGAATTGACAAGGATCGCCGCCGGGCCGTCTGACGCCCCGCCCAATTTCGCCTGACAATCGAGCACAGGGGCCGCCCGCGTTTTTGAACGCGTAAACGTTCCTGCAATCGCTGTGCCGGGCGCAAGTTCCGCCAGCATAACGTCCGTGCGTCCGCTGTATTTCACACCGGCAGCAACGGTCGCGAACCGCACCCCTTCGATGACCGGAAGGTCCGGAAAGCCACCTTTGGGGGCCAGCGGAGAGACGGGCATCGCCCCTGCCACAGCTTAGTTCCCCAGAAGCGAAAGGTCGTCCAGCAGCGCTGGATCGACATCTTCCACCGTGACGCGGGTAATATCCGCGCCCTCGGTCAACTCGGCGACACGCGCTTCGACGGCAACCTGACGGAGCTGAGCGACAAGATCACCGCGCACAGCGTCCAGCGGTGGCCCTTCCGTCAGGCGAGTTTCGTTCAGGCGAATGACGTGCCAGCCAAATTGCGTTTGAACCGGGGCCGAAACGGTCCCGGCTTCCATCGCCACGACGGCCTCTTCAAACGGTGCAACCATCGCGCCTGTGCCAAACCAGCCAAGCTGTCCGCCGTTCGGGCCAGAAGGTCCGGTGGATTTCTCCTGCGCGACCAATGCAAATTCGGCACCGCCTTCGATTTCCTCGATGATGGCAAGCGCCTCGTCTTCAGTCTCAACAAGGATATGCGAGGCGTTGTATTCGGTTTCCGGTTCGATCCCGGCGTAGGTCTCATCATAGGCGGCCTGAAGGGCGTCTTCCGTGATCGCTACATCGGTGATGCCTTGGATAAGCTCGGATGCACGCAGGGCGCGCTCTTCGTTTTCCAGTGTGGCTTGCGAGCCGGGGGACAATTCACCGCCGGACTGGCCAAGCACGGTTTGCTGAACCAACTGGTCCAGGATGCCGTTGAACAGGACGTCAGCGGGCAGCGACTGGTATTGCGCAGGCAGGCGCTGTTTCAACACGATCATGTGCGCCAGCGTGATATCGACGCCGTTCACTGTTGCGACAACAGTGTCGGCGGATGCGTGGCCGTCAGCATGGATTGGCGCGGATAGCGCGAAAAGCGCAACACAAGCAGCAGAAAACGTCTGTTTAAAAGCCATTATTAACCCTCTCTCGATGCCGCAGCGGTAGGCGACGT
>JABDQU010000066.1 GCA_013042105.1 Boseongicola sp. | reverse complement strand
GCCCCGGACCCCGGGATATTTAAGCCAAAAAGAGGGGAAGGGCTGCGTCATGTTTCGGTCTCCGCATGCGTCTTAGCGAGGGCTGTCAGGCGGTTTGCCACGTCGTCGCGCGGCGGGCAGGTTTTGCGGGTTTCAAGACTGACGTGAAGAAGAAACTGTGTGCAGGTTGAGTAGACCTCGCCGTCATGATCGCGGCGCATTTCATGGTAGAGTTTCAGCTTTTTGCCTTCGCCCAGAAGAATGCGGGTCGTTACGTGGCAAGCGTCGCCAGCGTGGGCTTCGGCGAGGTATTTGATGTTGTTTTCAACCGTGAAGTAACTCAATCCGCTGGCGACATAGTCTTCGTCCGCTCCGAACGCCATCATTGTGGCATCCGCGGCGTCCGAATAGACCTGACCATAGCGGCTTTCGTTCATGTGGCCGTTGTAGTCGGTCCAGTCTATCGGGATCACGCGCCGGATCGTGATCATTGGGACTGCATCGGTGTCAGTGTCAGGTAGTGTTTTTTCATGGTCGGCAATCAGCGCGCCTGCCGCATTGCCGCGCGCTTTCAGCGCCCGCATCATCGCGATGAGGTTGGTGTCGCGAAGGCGCTCAAGTTCGCGGATCGTCAGGTGGCCAGATTGCGCGTCAGATTGCGCGCCAATGGTTTGGATAAGGTCATCGGTCAGCTCAGGCACATCCATGAGCTTGGTCCACGGCCATTCCAGACAAGGCCCGAACTGCGCGATGAAATGCGCCATGCCACCTTCGCCACCTGCAATCCGATAGGTCTCGAACAGACCCATTTGCGCCCAGCGCAAGCCAAAGCCGTAGCGGATGGCATCGTCGATCTCTTGCGTTGTAGCGATGCCGTCCTTGACCAGCCAAAGGGCCTCGCGCCAGACCGCTTCCAGAAACCGGTCGGCAATGTGAGCATCGATTTCCTTCTTAACTTCAAGGGGGTAGAGTCCAACGCTTGCCAGAGTCTCGCGCGCTTGGGCCACCACTGCTTCATCCGCGCCTTCGCCGGGGACAACCTCGATCAAGGGCAAGAGATAGACCGGGTTGAACGGATGCGCGACGAAAAGACGGCCGCCGCTTTCAAGTCCTTCGCGCAGTTCAGAGGGCTTGAAGCCGCTGGTCGAAGAGCCAAGCGGCGCCTGCGCGTTCGCCGCCTCGATCTGTTGATACACCTTGTGCTTCAGATCAAGCCGCTCCGGCACGCTTTCCTGAATGTAATCTGCACCGCTCACCGCGTCTTCCAACGCATTAACGAAGGTTAACTGCCCTTCAGGCGGCAAAGCCCGGTCATAAAGCATCGGCAGGGCCCAACGGGCCTGGGACAGAACCTCGCCAATCTTGCGCTTCGCCTCCGGGTCGGGGTCGTAAACCGCCACATCCCAGCCGTTCAACAGGAACCTAGCCGCCCAGCCACCGCCAATGACACCACCGCCGATAATCGCTGCTTTGCTCATGCGCTGTTTGTCTCCGTATGTCCGTCAATTGTCAGGGCCTGACCGGTCACTTTGGACGCACCCGACGAGGCAAGCCAAATACCAGCGTCGGCAATATCGTCCGCAGTGACCCACGTGCGCAGACTGGTGCCGTCGGCATAGGCCGCGCGGATGGTTTGCGCATCGCGACCGCTGGCACGCGACTGATTGGCCAGCATCCGCTCCATCCTGTCGCCTTCAACAGCACCCGGACAGATCGCATTCACCCGCACACCCGCCGGGCCAAGCTCCATCGCCAGCGTTTTCATCAACCCCAGAATGCCCCACTTTGCCGTGGCATAAGGCGAGCGATGCGGATGCCCCCATTGACCCGAGGTCGACGAGGTCAGCACTATCAACCCCGCGCCTTGCGCCCGCATCACACGCGCGGCCCAGCGGCAGGTCAGGAAGGCACCATCGAGGTTAACGGCAAGGCAGTCGCGCCAATCCTGCGGTGAAATATCCTCAATTCGGGCGGCGGGACCGCCTGTGCCGGCGTTGGCAAAAACCACATCCGCGCCGCCCCAATCGGCTTCGATGCTGTCAAAGAAAGCGTCCATCGCAGCGCCTTCGGTCACATTGGCGACCTCGGAACGAATGGCCGGTTGTGCTTTGGAAAACGCGTTGACCGCCTCGGGGTTCGCATCGCAAATCGCGACCCGGTCACCCAGAGCCGCAAACCGCTCGGCAATGCGCGCCCCGATACCCGAGGCTCCGCCTGTGACGACGACACGGCGGCTCATCTGAGCATCTCTTGCACTTTCGCCGCCACTGCCGCACCGAGTTGCCCATGTGAGGCCGCGCTCCAGTGCACCCCATCAAGAGGGTCAACCGAGATCACCGAGCCTGCATCAAAGAACGCGGCGCCATTCACTTGCGCAAAGCGCTCCATGGCTTCGGGCAGACCGACGCTGCGCGCTTCAGCCCCTTCGAAAATCGCCGCTAGTTCGCCGCGTTCCTGCACGGCGGGTGGGCAAATGACCAATATCTTGTCGACGCATCCAAGCGCCGCGGCTTCGCGCACCAGCCGACCAACACCAAGTGCGATGTCCATTGCGTTCAACGCAAAACGGTTCTTCGTGTCATTCGCGCCAAGGCAAAAGATAAGCAAATCTATAGGCTTATGCGATTCCAATATAGCGCGCAGAGGCCTAAGGCCGTTGCGATAAGCGCCCTCGACGGGATCGTCGTGCACCGTGGTGCGGCCGGGCAGACCTTCGGTCACAACCTCAACGCTATCTCCAAGTGCCGCGTCCATGACATCACCCCAGCGTGCGCCTCTCGGCAAAGCGCCGTCATCCAAGAGCGCAGCCATCGGCAACGTCCCGAAGGTGTTGCTATCGCCATAAATCAGGATGCGTTTCATCCAATCGGCGCCTGCTTGGTCAGGTCAAGTCTGGCGCGCACCTCGTCCGGTCCGATGACGCGCGCGCCCAGATTTTCGATAATCTCGACCGCGCGTGCGACCAGTTCCGCGTTCGTCGCCAACTGCCCGCGCCCCAGCATCAAATTGTCTTCCAAACCCACTCGCACATGGCCCCCCGCCAAGACCGACGCCGCGACGTAAGGCATCTGGTTGCGCCCCAGCGAGAACGCCGAATAGGTCCAGCCGGACGGCACATTATTCACCATCGCCATGAACGTGTTCAGATCATCCGGTGCGCCCCATGGCACGCCCATGCAAAGCTGCACCAGGGCAGGCGAGGTCAGGATGCCTTCTTCGACCAGCTGTTTGGCGAACCACAGATGACCGGTGTCGAAAGCTTCAATCTCGGGTTTGACGCCAAGCTCGGTCATCATCGCGCCCATCGCGCGCAGCATACCGGGCGTGTTGGTCATGACGTAATCGGCCTCGGCGAAATTCATCGTGCCGCAATCCAGCGTGCAGATCTCGGGGCGGCATTCGGCGATATGCGCGACGCGTTCCGTTGCACCCGCCATGTCCGTTCCAGCGGCGTTTACCGGCAAAGGCGCTTCGACCGAGCCGAAAGTGATGTCGCCGCCCATCCCAGCCGTCAGGTTCAGGACGACGTCGGTGTCGCTTTCGCGGATGCGGTCTGTCACTTCCCGAAACATTTTGGGATCGCGCGATGGAACGCCGGTGTCCGGGTCGCGCACGTGGCAATGCACGACCGCCGCGCCTGCCTTTGCAGCGGCGATGGCGCTATCGGCGATATCCTTGGGCGAGCGTGGCACATGCGGACTGCGGTCCTGCGTCGACCCCGAGCCTGTGACGGCACAGGTAATGAAAACCTCACGATTCATCTGAAGCGGCATGGAATCCTCCCTTTGTTAAGAAAGCTTAATTCGATTGACGCATCTATCTTTGCAGTTTTAGTCTCAACTATGCGGAAATGGTCAAATCAGAACGACGAAACTGCGGAATTCACCTTTCTGCTGTTCGACCGTTTTTCCAATCAGGTGCTTGCCAATGCACTGGAACCGCTGCGCGCGGCCAATACGTTCCTCACCACCCCCGCTTACGTATGGAAGATCGTCACGCGAGACGGGGCAGCTGTGCAAAGCTCAGCCGGAATGACCGTTGTGCCGGACGGGGCACTTGACCCAACAGACCGGGGCAGCGCGTTGATCGTCTTTCCAAGCTACGGCTATCGCGCGCTGGCGACGGATGCGCTGTCTCGACAATTGCGCGCGGCCGCCGGACGTTTTGATGCCTTGATCGGACTGGACGGGGGCGCATGGTTACTGGCGACCGCGGGTCTTTTGGAAGGTAAACGCGCCACCATCCACTATGACGAAATTGAAGCCTTTTCCGAGGCCTTTCCGCAGGTCGATATCGTGCGTCAGCGCTGGGTGGATGACGGCGACAGGCTCACCGCAAGCGGCGCGGTTACCGCTTTTGAACTGATGATGCACCTGATCGCCCGTCGCCATGGAACCGCCTTAACCCTCAGAATTGCGTCACTTTTTTCGGCACGCGACGCGACAAGTCCCGGCCCGCTTGAGCCACCCGGGGGCGACCGGCGCATTCGCCGCGCTCTGATGGAAATGGAGGCGAATGTGGAAACACCACTGCCGCTATCCGACATCGCCTCGCGCGCCGGGTGCACTCAGCGCGATCTCGAACGCCGCTTTTCCAAGGCCTTTGGCGCGCCGCCGCGCAAGGTGTATCAGCGCATTCGCCTGAACGCGGCGCGCAATCTTGTGGAGGACACGACCCTTTCGTTTTCCGAGATCGCGACCCGCTCCGGCTATGACAATGCCGCCGCGTTCTCGCGCGCGTTTCGCGAGACTTTTGGCCAAAGCCCCCGCGCCGTTCGCATGCGCTAGACGGCGTCCGAGACCCGCACCAATGTCACGCCAATGCGCTGACCGCTTTCTACCGACTGATGTGCCAGGACCACGTCATCCAGATCAAATCTGTCCGCAACCACCCCTTTGAGCGACCCATCTGCCAGCCATTTGGTGATGTCGACCTCTGCCGCGCGTCGCGCCGCAAGCGGGATCGTATAGGCCAACACCATCCGCAGCGTCACGTTCATGAACATTAACGCATAAAACGGCAGGACGGGTTCAGGCTCCTGCGCCGATCCATAGGCCGCGACCGTGCCACCCTCGGCAATAACGGCCTTTGTCACCTCCAAATTGCCGCCAAACTCGACCTCGACGATCCGGTCCACGCCGTCTTTGCCCGCCGCCCGCCGGATTTGATCCACCACATCTGCCTCGTGGTAATTGACCACGTGATCCGCGCCCATCGCTGTGGCGTGACGCGCTTTCGTCTCTCCACTGACGGTTGCAATCACGGTCGCACCGCCTCGCTTCGCCATCTGGATCGCCATGCTGCCGACCGTGCCCGCGCCACCAGTCACAAGCACGGTCTGACCCGTGACAGGACCATCCGAAAACAGGCATCGATGGGCGGTGATCGCAGGAATTCCCAAGGTTGCGCCGGTCTCGAAATCCACCCCTTCCGGCAGATCAACCGCCTGATCGGAAGGTATCGACACCAACTCCGCCGCCGTGCCATCAGCACGTGCCCATGCGGCATTCCAAAGCCACACGGATTGACCAATGCGCGCCGGGTCAACCCCCGCCCCGACCGCCACAATCCGTCCAGATCCGTCGCTATGCGGAATGATGCGCGGGAAAGCGAGCGCGCCCCTCAGCCCGGCCCGCGTTTTCACGTCAGACGGGTGAACAGCAGAATAGGCCACGCGCACCAAAACCTCGCCCTTTCCGGGCACCGGATCGGTGATCTCCGCCAGTTTCAACACATCTTCCGCCGGCCCTGAGGCCTCGTAGATCGCTGCTTTCATTCGCTGTCTTCCCCGCCCTCAATCCGCAATTTCAAAAACCAGTGTTACGCTTGCACGCACATCGATTTCACCGCCCGCAACCGGCACCGCCGCGCGCGCTTCCATCATCATTCCGCGATCCGCCGCAAACGGAACAGGCCCCGCACCACCTTCGGAAATCGTCAGAACCGGACCCAGTGTCACACCAGCTGCTTCTGCCAGAACTTCCGCCTTTTCGCGCGCAACACCAACAGCTTGAGCTCGCGCCGTCTGCTCAAGATCAA
>JABDQU010000064.1 GCA_013042105.1 Boseongicola sp. | reverse complement strand
CCCCCGGCCAGCGCTTTTGAGGCGCCCCATCATCCGCCGGAGCCGTGCGCAGCTCGCGAAGGAAAAGGTATAGCGAAATCAGTGGGATAATAGGTCCGTGACTGTATTCCGGCGTCGACCATGCGCGCGCAAGACTTTCGAAACCGAACCAGAAGATTGGCACGGATCCTGCGCATAAAGCCAGAAATAACAGAAAGCCCCAGATATTCAGCGAAAACGCCGGGCGGCCACGGACGTTGATACTATCACTCATTTCCATCGTACTACATTACATCTTACAGGGTGGTTAGGCGAATCTACGCAGGCGATCACTTTAACTTAAAAAACGAAAGAATGCTCTCCCAGCAAAATGACATATCCGTCATGACCGGCTCTTCTGTCAGGCGAAATCGTGCCGCAAGAGCATCTCGAAATAGGCAATGGTTGGTTTCAGTCCGTCTCTCAGCGCGATCTTCGGCTCCCATTTCAGAGCCGATTTTGCAAAGCTGATGTCAGGGCGCCGTTGCTTTGGATCATCCGCCGGCAGAGGTTTGTGCGTCATAGTCGATTTTGAGCCTGTCAGATCAATCACCGCCTCGGCCAGCTCGATCATCGAGAACTCTCCGGGATTGCCGAGGTTCACCGGACCGGTTGTCTCGGGCCCGCTTGCCATCAGCGCCAGAAAGCCCGCCACCAGATCGTCGGCATAACAGAACGACCGGGTTTGCAGCCCGTCTCCAAAGATCGTGATATCTTCGCCCTTCAGAGCCTGCATGATGAAGTTAGACACCACGCGACCGTCTTGGGGATGCATGCGCGGACCATAGGTATTGAAAATCCGCGCCACCTTGATGTCGACCCCGTGTTGACGATGGTAGTCGAAAAACAACGTCTCGGCACAGCGCTTGCCCTCATCATAGCAAGAACGCGGACCGATTGGATTGACGTTGCCCCAATAGCTCTCGGTTTGTGGATGAACGACCGGATCGCCATACACCTCCGATGTTGAGGCCTGAAAAATCCGCGCGCCCGTCCGCTTCGCCAAACCGAGCATATTGATCGCCCCATGCACGCTTGTTTTCGTCGTTTGCACGGGATCGTGCTGGTAATGGACCGGAGACGCTGGACAGGCGAGATTATAAATCTCGTCTACCTCGACATAGAGCGGGAAGGTCACGTCATGGCGGATCAGCTCGAAGTTGGGCTTGTCCATCAGATGCGCAACATTCCCGCGCCGCCCGGTAAAATAGTTATCGACACAGATCACTTCATGCCCCGCGTCCGTCAGACGGTCACACAGGTGACTGCCCAGAAACCCCGCGCCTCCCGTGACGAGAACACGCTTTGCAATTGGGTTTAGAATACTCGACATCTATAAAACTCCGGACGTTTGGGAATGCTCAAAAAACGTTAAAGACAGGGACCAGCTCTCTCCATCAGCCTGCACCGATAGAATACTGAGCGGCAAAAACAACAAGGCCAACGATCACGACCGCGCAAAACAGGCTTACCTTGTCGGTCACGGCAAAAACAATCGGATCATCATGCATCCGCCTGCGATGTGTCAGCATCACGATCCGGCTCACCCAATAGATCAATACCGCGCAGATACCCCAAAGCGCGGAAGGAAACGAATACAGTTCGGCCACCGCGTCTGACGTTAGATAAAGCCCAGCCACCAGCACCGACACATACCCCGAGGCTAGCGCCATCATGGTGATCAGCGGCAAGTCATCCGGCAAGTATCCACGCCCTTCGGCCTTCTCATCGCCGCGCGCCACCAGATCAACAAGCTCGGCCTGACGTTTGACCGCCGCCAACGCCAGAAAGAAGAAAATCGAAAACCCCAACAACCAGACCGACGGCGCAGTCATCGTCGCGGCGGCCCCGGCAATCACCCGCAAGGTATAAAGACCGGCCAGCATGCAGATATCGATCACCGTGATCCGCTTCAGGCCCAGCGAATAGGCCAGCGTGCACAGATAATAAAACAGCAGAACCAACAGGAACAGCGGCCCGGCAAACGCGCCGACCACAGCCCCTGCAATCAGCAAGCCCGGCGCCAGCCAAAGCCCCACCGACAAAGGCAGGGCTCCACTGGCAAAGGGTCTCAGGCGTTTGCGTGGATGGGCGCGGTCGGCAGACAAATCCACCAGATCATTTAGAACATAGACACTGGACGCCACCAGACAGAAGGAAACGAAGGCCGCGAGCGCCGCCAAAATAGTGCTGCCCGAGAAATCATGCGCCAACAGCATCGGAATGAAGATCAGCAGGTTTTTCAGCCATTGATGGGGGCGCAGCGCCTTCAAAAACGGTCCAAACCCCTGCCCTTCGCGTGCCGCTCCTTCAAGATGGCGTACCTCGGGCGCTTTTATCCGCCCTTTCAGGGCTGCGGGCGCATCAACGCTGATCGCCTCGCGGCTTGCCGCCCAGACCGGCAGATCAGCCGCACTGTCACCCAGATAGGAAAACCCGGCAGCCCCGAACCTGTCGACCAGTGCGGCGGTTTTCGCCTCTCCCTTCAGGTTCACGCTTCCGTCCGAGGCCATCACTTCGTCAAAAAGCCCCAGATGGTCCGCCACGGCCTGGGCAAATGACCGATCGCTTGCCGTGGCCAGAACCACATGCGCGCCCTGCTCTTTGGCACTGCGTATCTCGTCAAGAACCACGTTCTTGTAAGGCAGATGCGCCACATCGACTGTCGCCCCCGCCGCCAGGCTTTGCTTCAGGGCCGCCCGTCCACCGGTTATGAATTTCGCACCGGCTTTCAACACCGCGCCCCGATCCCGGCCCAGCGTCGCCCAGAAGCTTTCATGCAGCATGTCACCGGCAATTAGAGTGCCGTCCAAATCCACGGCCAGAACGCGAGAGGGAGCCTTCATGTCTCCCATCCCCGGCTTTTATGCCATCTCCAGGCATCGGCCAAAATCGTCTCTAAACTTGAAGAGTCTGGCACCCAGCCGAGATCGCGATGTGCTTTTTCAGAGCCTGAAACCAATCGCACCGCATCCCCAGGACGCCGTGGTCCGATCTGAATTTGCGGCATATGACCGACCACCTCTCCGGCTGCCTCGATCACTTCGCGCACCGAGGCCCCATGCCCTGTGCCAAGGTTATAGGAGCCGCCCTCGTGGCCCTCCAGAAGCCGTTTCAGTCCAGCGATATGCGCATTTACCAGATCAGTCACATGGATGTAGTCGCGCACGCAGGTGCCGTCCGGTGTCTGATAGTCATCTCCGTTGATCGTCATATGACCTGTTCCACCCTCCAATGCGATCAGCAGGCGCGGAATGATATGCGTCGGTTCCGCGTGACTTTGCCCAATCCCGGCTCCTGGCGCGGCACCGGCCACGTTAAAGTAGCGGAAGTTAATCGTTTTCAGCGCGTGGGCAGTGGCGAAATCTGCCAGCATCATTTCCGTTGCGCGCTTGGATCCGCCATAGGCGTTGATCGGCCCGAACGGGCTCTCTTCAGTGAGATCGTCCATCGTGTTGCCGTCATAGACCGCACAGGTCGAAGAAAAGACAAGGTTCAGGCACTCGGCTGCGACGGCCGCTTCCGCCAGCGTCAGTGAACCAATAAAATTGTTGCGCCAGTATTTACCAGGGTCGGTGACACTTTCGCCCACTTCGATCGCGGCGGCGAAGTGTAGGATGGCGACAGGACTATAGGCGGCAAACACGGCATCCAGTCGGGCGCGGTCGGAGAGGTCTCCAACCTCCAGCGGCCCCCATTTCACGGCGGCGACCCGGCCTTTCGACAGATTATCGTAAGCTACCGGCACAAAACCGGCTTCGGCCAGGGCCTTGCAAGCGTGGCTGCCTATAAATCCGGCTCCTCCGGTGACGAGAACGTGCATCTGCTTTTTTGCCTCTGGTGCACTCTTTGTGGCGTTGGGGGAATGTTATAATAGGTTTGCGTCAGGACAATGGCAAAGCGTTGTCCAGATTGAATGGATTTTGAACTGTTACCACATCGCCCAATCGCACCGGCGCGATACCGAGGTTATACCAACGCGCTACTGATGTGCGTAAAATCCGAGATTAGGTTCAATTTGCACGCCAATGCTACGCTTGCGCACAACTTAATCAGTATGAAGCACGGCGTATATCTTCTGTGAAGGCACTCTATCGGATTCGGGTGTGAACCGAGACATACATGAATGTTCTGCAACAGCCGCCGCTTTCGGCGTTGCCCCACCGAGGGTATCGCCGCTATGAGACGGTCAGGCAAGTGAAGAGAGCATACATGGCAAAGCGATCCAAGAGAATACTGGCGGTTGCCTCGGGTGGCGGGCATTGGGTGCAGTTGCTCCGCTTGCGCCCAGTGTTCGAGGGCTTTGACGTCACCTATGTCTCACGCGATCCATCCTCATCCCTAGACGTCCCTGATGCGCGCTACTTCACCATTGGCGATGCGTCCCGCAGCCAGAAACTGGCGTTTCTGGGCGTGATTTTAAAGGCCTCTTGGATTTTGCTTCGCGCGCGTCCTGAGATAATCATCACCACCGGAGCCGCGCCCGGATTGGTGACTCTGGCCATTGGGAAGTCACTGTTTAGAGCGAAAACCATCTGGATTGACAGTATCGCCAATGTGGAGAAGCTTTCCGGATCCGCGGTGTTTGCCGCGCGATTTGCGGATTTGCGGCTAACGCAATGGCCCGATCTTGCGGAGGATGGCGTCGAACACTGGGGGGCAGTTCTATGATCTTCATCACTGTGGGTTCGGCATTTCCATTTGATCGTCTAATCCAATCGATGGATAGTTGGGCCAAAATAACTGGTCGCGGCGATGATTGTGTAGCGCAGATCGGTCGCGGTCGTTTTCGGCCAGCGCATATGGAATGGCACGTTAACTTAGAGCACGCTCACTTCAGCGTAACCATGCAGAAAGCCAAATTGGTTGTGGCGCACGCGGGCATGGGTTCAGTGATAACGGCGATGCAACACATGACCCCAATCGTTTTGCTGCCTCGCCGGTTTGAAGCTGGCGAGCACACAACTGATCATCAGATGGCCACGGCACGCTGGCTGGAAGGCAAACCCGGTGTTTTCATCGCCTGGG
>JABDQU010000052.1 GCA_013042105.1 Boseongicola sp. | reverse complement strand
AATCGCCCAGATAGGCATATCCAATGACCGTCACGGCGATCAGCACCACCAGGACGAACAGGAGCTTCAAAAAACGGAGCATCCAAATTACCCTTTTGCCTCTGACCCTTGGCGGGCCCCCTGCCGCATGTTCACGGTTCTCGAATTCCATTTATAACTGGTCTTTTCGGCAAGATCACGCCATTCAGACCAATGAAGTCAAAAGATAAGCGGGACGCTGCCGTTTTGCCATTCCAACTTAAAAAAACTGTGGCCCTTGTGGGGATGATGGGGTCGGGAAAATCCGCGATTGGCACAGCTTTGGCACGCAGGCTTGGTGTTGCGTTTCTCGACAGCGATGCCGAGATCGAAGCGGCAGCGAATATGACGATTGCCGAGATTTTCGAGGCCTATGACGAGGCGTTCTTTCGCCAGAAAGAAACGCAGGTCATTGAGCGGCTTTTGGATACTGAAGTCGGGGTATTATCAACTGGCGGTGGCGCGTTCTTGCGCGCCGAAAATCGCGAGGCGATTGCCAAGCGGGGCGTTGCGGTGTGGTTGCGGGCCG
Organism: Boseongicola sp.; assembly: GCA_013042105.1. GTDB lineage: Bacteria > Pseudomonadota > Alphaproteobacteria > Rhodobacterales > Rhodobacteraceae > Boseongicola. Next base: position 1,851 of record JABDQU010000052.1, on the reverse strand, counting down.
ACACTGATCTGTTGTGGAACCGTGTGCGTCACAAAACAACGCGGCCGCTTTTGTTAACAGATGATCCACGCGCCACGCTTGAAAGCCTTTGTGCTGCGCGCGAGCCTGAATATGCCAAGGCGGAACTGGCGGTCGACGCGCGCGAGGATTATTCGATTGAACAGATGACCGACAAAGTGATCGAGGTCCTTTTGGGCCGCGCCGACGTTCTTGAGGAAATCCGATGATCAGCCATACTGTCCATGTTCCCCTTGGAGACCGCGCCTATGACGTTCGCATTGGGACGGATCTGATAAGCCGTGCAGGCACCGAGATTGCGCCGCTTTTGCAGCGCAAGCATGTGGCGGTAGTGACAGAGGATCGCGTTGGCGCGGTGCATCTGGCGGGGCTGAAAGGCGGGCTTGAGGCGGCGGGAATCACCATGTCCGTTCTGTCCCTGCCACCAGGCGAGGGGACGAAGAACTGGGAGAACCTCACGCGCACGGTTGAGTGGCTGCTTGAAGAACGCTTTGAGCGGCGCGATGTGGTTGTGGCGCTGGGCGGCGGTGTGATCGGCGATCTGGTAGGGTTTGCCTCGGCCATCACGCGGCGTGGTTTGCGGTTTGTGCAAATTCCGACATCGCTTTTGGCGCAGGTAGACAGTTCAGTTGGTGGAAAAACCGGGATCAACACCTCGCACGGGAAGAACCTTGTCGGTGCCTTTCATCAGCCTTCGTTGGTTTTGGCGGATGTTGATCTGCTGGAGACGCTTACGCCGCGTGATTTTCTGGCTGGCTATGGGGAAGTCGTGAAGTATGGGCTTCTTGGGAATGCTGATTTTTTTCAGTGGCTTGAGCAAAATGCCCCTGCCATGGCGATGGGGGGCGCCGATCTGCGCGCCGAGGCGGTGCGGGTGTCGGTGCAGATGAAGGCCGATATCGTAGAGCGCGACGAGACCGAGCAGGGCGACCGGGCTTTGTTGAACCTTGGCCACACATTCTGTCACGCTTTGGAAGCGGCGACGGGCTATTCGGACCGGCTTTTGCATGGTGAGGGTGTGGCGATTGGCTGTGCTTTGGCGTTTGAGGTCTCGGCGCGTGCCGGGCTTTGTTCGCAGGAAGACCCAAGCCGGGTGCGGGCGCACCTGAAGGCGATGGGGATGAAGACTGATTTGCGCGATATTGATGGGGCGTTGCCGGATGCGGATGGACTGCTGGATCTGATGGGGCAGGACAAGAAGGTTGTTGGCGGCACGCTACGCTATGTCATGGTGCGGGGGATTGGCGAAGCTTTCGTGACCAGCGATATACCACGGGACGTTGTGCATGGGGTTTTGCAGGATGCGTTGAGCGACCGTTAGGAGCGCCGGATAATCATGCCATATTTGTTGTCGTCGCTGAATCCGATGGCCTCATAGAATCCTTTGGCCCCGCGGGCCTGACTGGTGAGAAGCATGATCTTATAGCAATCGGCGGCCCAGGCTGCTTCAATCGTGGCTTGCATCACTTTGCGGGCAATACCCCTGCCGCGATAATCTGCGGACGTGACGACATTCTCAACCAACGCATAGGGTCGACCGCCCCACGTAACATTTGGCAGCACGTGCAGCGTGGCCATGCCAACGATCCGGGCACCTACTTCGGCACCAAAACAAACGTGCCGTCATGCTGGAGCACGACGGCAAAGGCTTGTGGTTCGACCTCTTTCGGTCCTTTGGTCAGCTCGCGATAGAGTGACAGAGCGTCGTCGGTGTCGGCGTCTTTCAGACGCCGCACCGTGATGTCTCCGGTCAGATCAGAACGGGATTTCATCATCCAGATCGCCGCCTGCAGGTGCTGGCTGGCTTCCACCGCCACCGCCGCCACCATAGTT